>NZ_JAHC01000027.1 GCF_002924625.1 Petrotoga sibirica DSM 13575
ACTTTTCGTTTAGAAAGTGCATTTAAATAATATAAACTATAGGAGTGACACTTTTGAAATCTTGTATAATTGCAACAGGTAACGAACTAACAGAAGGTATTATATTAGACAAAAACTCAAAATACCTTGCTGAAAAGCTTAAATATATTGGATACGATACTTTAAAAATAACGAATGTAAAAGATGATTTACCTTTGATAAAATTATCCATTCGAGAAGCATTGGAAATGTGTGATACAATATTTATTACAGGCGGGTTAGGACCAACACAAGATGATTTAACAGTTCAAGCTGTTTCTGAATTTTGTAACATAGATATCGTATTAAATGAAGATTTATTTGAGAAAATAAAACAGTATTATTATAACAAAACTGGAAAATACCTAAGCATATTAAAAAAACAAAGCTATGTTTTAAAAAATGCCGAGATATTACAAAATCCTTTAGGGAGTGCGCCTGGTCAGAAAGTTCAGGTTAATGGTAAAACCATTTATTTATTGCCAGGACCGTATAATGAAATGAAATCAATCTTTGATTCATATATATATAATGAATTAAAAAGTGATGTGAAAAATGACGACATAGAATATTCATTTTATTTTTATGGTTTAACAGAAGCTGAGTTAATGCAAGAAGTTTCTGTTATCTTAAAAAATTGTGATTACTCTACTAAAATTGAAGAATACGTTGGTCCGAGTTTAAGGATTAGGATGCAAAAAAATGACGATTTCGAGCCTATATTGGAAAAGATACTATCTCAATTTAGTAAGTATTTTATTGGTTTCAAAAGTTTAGAAATTTCTTTATTTAACGCTTTAACGGAAGCTTCAAAAACACTTTCTTTTGCTGAGTCATGTACCGGAGGTATGCTTTCGGATACATTGGTATCCATTCCAGGTGCTTCTAATGTGTTCAAAGGTTCGGTGGTAACGTATTCTAATGATTCAAAAGTAAAATTATTGGATGTTAAAAAAGAAACGATAGAGAAGTTTGGAGCTGTTAGCGAAGAAACTGTCAAAGAAATGGCATATGGTTTGAAGAAAATTATGCAAAGTGATATCTGTGTAGCTGTTAGTGGTATTGCAGGGCCGAGTTCAGGAAGTGAACAAAAATCTGTGGGGACTATATGGTTTGGTTTTCTCACTAATGAAAATTTTGTTGCCCTAAAAGAAGTTTTTTCAGGAGACAGGAATGAAATTCGAAAAAGAGCAACCTATTTTGCCTTTTGGAATATTTTTAATTTGGTTCGAAATCAAAAGCCATAGTAAAGTGTATATAACGGTTTAAAATAGGAGGGGATAAAAGTGGCGAATTATGATGTATATTTAAATGTTTTTTTAGAGGAATCCAAAGAAAATATTCAAGAACTTAATGACCTTCTACTTGAACTTGAAAAAGATAAAAGTAATCTAGAAATAATAAACAATATTTTTAGAGTTATTCACACCTTAAAAGGTATGGCAGGGACAATGGAGTTTGATACGTTGGCTAAATTTTTACACAAATTGGAAAATGTGTTAGATTCTTTAAGAAATAAAAACATTGATTTAACCGATGATCTAATGGATTTTTTGTTTAAAACTTCGGACGCTTTGGAAGAGAGTATTTCAGATATCGCGCAAGGAGGGAAGGGCAGCATAGAAAAACTGGAAAAACTGTTAGATAAAATTGACTCGTTTGGAGAATTAGCTGGTTCGTCTAAACCTCCTAAAGATAAAACAGCTGAAAAAGAAGAAAATCCAGTCAACCAGAGTAACGACATTTATTCTAAAATGGACAACAAAACTAAGGAACTTTTGGAGAATGTTTTTAAAAAAGCAAAAGAAAGAAATCTTAACTTTTTAATTTTGAAGGTTATTTTAGAGGATGGTGTTCAGTTAAAACAAGCAAGAGCTTACGCTATACATCACAAATTAGAAGAAAACGGTTGTGAGATAGTTTATACCTATCCTAGTGTCGAAGAGATAGAAAAAGAAAATTTTGATAAAGAGTTGATTTTTGGGGTTGTTACCTCTAAAAGTATTGGGGAGATAGCAGAACTCGTCAATAAAATTGCCGAAGTGGAATCGGTTTATGTTGATGAATTTTCAACAAACAACCTATTTGGTTCAAAAGAGAAGAATAATGATAAGGAAGAAGACTTAAAAAAAGAAGGTTTAGAGAAGAACAACAAAAAAGAAGTTAAGCTTTCAAGAAGTATAAGAGTAGATATAAATAAATTGGATAATTTGATGAATTTAATGGCAGAACTCGTTATAGCTCGAAGTAGAATTATTGAAACTTTAAGTAAGTACGATGTAAAAGAAGTTGATGAAAGCTTAACCCAACTTTCAAGGATAACCTTAGATCTTCAAAATGTTGTTATGAAAATTAGAATGGTTCCTGTTGCGTTTGTCTTCAATCGATTTCCAAGGCTTGTACGGGATCTTGCAAAAGAATTAGGGAAAAAAGTGAACTTTGTTATTCAAGGGGAAGAAACGGAATTAGATAGAACCGTTGTTGATGAGATAGGTGAGCCTTTAGTTCATTTATTAAGGAACTCCATAGATCATGGTATAGAAGGTCCTCACGAGCGTTTGGCCAAAGGTAAACCTGAAACAGGAACGTTGAAGTTATCAGCTAGGCATGAAGGGAACGGAGTTATCATAGAAGTCGAAGATGATGGAAAAGGGTTCGATAAAAATGAAATACTCCGTACAGTTATAAATAAAGGATTGATCAGCTCATCAGAAGCATCAAAATTAAGCGATGATGAGATATACAATTTTGTCTTTTTACCAGGTTTTTCTACTAAAACCGCTGCTACTGAATTGTCAGGTAGAGGGGTTGGAATGGATGTAGTTAAAAGTACTATAGAGAGTTTAAAAGGTACTATTTCTTTGGAAACAAAAAAGGAAAAAGGCACAAAGATAAGTATTAGTTTACCTCTTACCTTGGCAATTATCGAAGCTCTTTTAATAACTGTAAATGATCATGTCTATGCGATACCTATCGCTAACATTGATACAACTCAAAGAATGAGTGATGGTGAGTTAAAAGTTGTCCAGGGTCAAGAAGTTTTCCTTTTGAGAGGGGAAGTAATGCCTGTAGTACGGTTAAGGAAGCTGTTTGGTTATGAAAAGAAAAAAGGTTCTTCAAACGAATATATTATTATTGTGAAATTGGGAAACAAAAAATATGGGGTTGTTGTTGATAAATTATTAGGTCAAGATGATATAGTTATCAAATCCTTGGGGTCTTTGCTGAGTGATGTTAAAGAATTTAGTGGAGGTGCAATTTTAGGAGACGGTAGGATAGCTCTTATATTAGATGTGGCTTCTTTAATATAATAAATAATTTAATTACTAAAGTAATTAAATGAAGGTGTGTAGTAAGGCTAAAGAGTTCTTAAACAAATTTCAGAAGTTAGAAAGGTATTATAAATAGTTGTAAAAGAGGGGGAAATATATGATGGAAGACGTGCTTTCTTTCAAAATTGTGGATCAAGAATATGCTTTGCCAATAGAGAATATAGAAAGTGTTGTAGATAAGACTGAGGTAACACCCGTTCCAAATTCAAAATACTTCGTAGTTGGTTTAATAAATTTAAGAGGAAGAATAGTTCCCGTTATAGAATTAACTAAGATTTTAGGAATTGAAGTTCCAAAAGACCACATTTATCAAAATATCCTTGTTTTAAAAATAAACGAAGAGGAAATAGGAATGTATGTAGATGAAGTTGAAAACGTTCTTTCTATCGATCCTGAAAAGTTGGAAAAATTCCAGTCAAATGAGTCAGTTTATTCAGATAAAGTTAAAGGCGTTGTAAAGATAGGAAACAGATTGATAGTATATCTTGATTTAGAAAGTATCTTAGAGACCGAGTTAGAAAAGTAAAAATTTTAAAGTCTTCGGAGGTGTTTTAATGGCTAAAACTGTCTTAATAGTTGATGATGCTGCATTTATGAGAATGATGTTAAAAGACATATTAACGAAAGGAAATTATGAAATAGTCGGAGAAGCTAGCAATGGTCAAGAAGCTGTCGAGAAGTATCAAGAATTAAAACCAGATTTTGTTACTATGGATATAACTATGCCCATAAAAGATGGTATTCAGGCTATAAAAGAGATTAAGAAAATAGACCCTAACGCTAAGATAATAGTTTGCAGCGCAATGGGACAACAAGCTATGGTTATAGAATCCATTCAGGCTGGAGCTAAGGATTTCATTGTAAAACCATTCCAGGCTAATAGGGTTATAGAAGCTTTACAAAAATTGGAGTAGTTTAAATGCCTACTAACTATGCAACTCCAACCAATAATTTGGTTAATGTGTCGTTTTGGTACTTAGCCATAATTTTACTCATCATACTTCTTGGGGTATTTTATTATATACTGGTTAAGACATTAAAACAGGGGCCAAAAAGTAAAGAAGTGAAGATGGTAAAAAAATATTATCTTGATAGGAATTTATACGTTGGAGTATTGAAAATTTTTAAAGAATATTACATTATTTTGGCTACTTCCAGTTCCAGTGAGATAATAAGAAAGTTAGAAGAAGAAGAGGTTCAGGAAATCATGAATGAACATCCCAAATTTCTTGAAACCTTTTCAAACATATTGAAAAAAGATAAAATTTCAAGGGAAAGGAAGAGGAAAAATTAGAAAAATAAAAACGATTATAACCCTTATTCTTTTTATTCTGACTCTTAGTTTAATTTTTCCTCAAAATACTATTCAACTCCCAGGAATAGATATACAAATAAACCCAAATGAAGAATTTAATACTTTAACGCCGACGTTGACAATACTTTTAATCGTAACCGTTTTGTCATTAGCCCCAGGGTTTCTAATGTTATTTACTTCATTTACAAGAATAGTTGTAGTGTTAAGCTTTTTGAGGCAAGCCATGGGCACTAGGCAAGCCCCTCCAAATCAAGTAATGTTGGCTTTGGCACTTTTTTTAACGATAATGATAATGTTTCCTGTTTTTAATGGGGTGTATCAAGAGGCAATTATTCCTTACAATCAAAATGAGATTAACTATCAAGAAGCTATACAAATTAGTTGGCAACAATTCAAAGGTTTTATGATTTCAGAGATTGTAGCCCATAAAAACGAAGACAATATCTATATGCTTTCATCTTCAATAAATATAGAGATAGATAATATCGAAGAAACTCCTTTTCAAATTCTTGTACCAGCATTTGCAATAAGCGAGTTGGAAATCGCCTTCAAAATGAGTATATTACTCTATTTGCCATTTATCATAGTAGATATGGTGGTAGCAAGTATTCTATTATCAATGGGAATGATCATGATACCTCCAATTCTGATTTCTTTACCTTTTAAAATAATGATTTTTGTAATGGTAAATGGATGGGACATCTTGATTGGTGGATTAGTAAGGAGTTTTGTGGGAGGATGATCTCATGAGTGAAGAGGTACTAATAGAGGTTTTTGAAAACGGTATACTTCTTTTTCTAAAAGTGGTCTCTCCAATTCTAATAATAAGTGTAGCCGTGGGGTTGATTATCAGTGTATTCCAAGCCGTTACACAGCTTCACGAACAAACGTTGACATTTGCACCTAAAATTATAATAACCTTTCTTGCTTTGGTTTTGATGTTCTCTTGGATAATGCAAAACTTATCAGATTTTTCATTTGAGTTATTCACATATTATTTGGGAATGATTTAGGTGGTATTAGAAAACTTAACATACCAATTATGGATTTATTTTTTTATCTTTGCCAGGATGGCTGGAATTACTTTTTTTATCCCTTTTTTTAGTACTGCTTTCGTTCCTGTTCAGGGAAAAGTCTTCATAACGCTCTTTATTTCTTATTTGGTGCTTTTTGAGGTTAACGGCACTTTTCCCATAAATTCACCACCTATAGTGATAATATTCTATTTGTTAATGAATTTTGTTTTTGGAAGTAGTGTAGGATTAATCGCCAATATTTTGTTTTATGCCTTTCAATTTGCTGGGGAAACGATAGGTATACAAATTGGATTTGCAATGGCGAATGTTTTCGATCCTGTAACTAGCGATGAGATCTCTTTAATTTCGGAATTTTCATTTTTGTTGAGTATGTTGCTTTTTTTTATCTTTAAAGGGCCATTAATTTTATACTCAATAATTATAGATTCTTTCAACAAGATTCCCGTTGTTTTTACTCTAACACCTGATGGATTTATGATTTTTTCTCAAAAATTATTTAATGTATTTACTATCGGACTTCAACTTTCTATGCCATTTATTGCATTTATGATACTTTTAAAGGTTGCTTTGGGAATAGTATCTAGATTGATTCCTCAGGTTAATGTTTTTATGGTGGGTATTCCACTACAAATACTGGTAGGATTTTTACTTTTTTTAGGAGTGATTTTGATTTGGGAAGATCAATTTACATCTCTATTCTTTCAACTGATAAAATGGATAAAAAACTCAATGATTCTTCTATTTCAATAAACCTTCAACTCTTTGCTGATCCAGATAAAACAGAAGATCCCACGCCTAGACGGTTAGAAAAAGCTCGAGAAGAAGGTAACATTCCTAAATCGAACGAATTTAACATGGCTGTTGGTTTTTTATCAATTTCCCTTTTCTTGTGGGTAATATTTGAGCCTTTACTTAACGATATTTTTAAGGTATTTTACGATTATTTATCTTTAGATTTAGATTTTTCACCAACAGATTTGCTTGGATATGAGATTAGCGCACATATGAACTTATACATTAAATTGGTACTGTTTTTTGGTGTTGCCGTTGTAGTTTCTACCCTTTTGGGAATGATTCAAACCAAATTTTTGTTTACTTTTAAATCTTTAAAATTGGATTTGAGCAAAATAAATCCCATTAAAGGATTTAAAAGGTTATTTTCTCTAAGATCAGTAGTGGAACTTATAAAAGCTCTTTTAAAATTAAGTATATTAGGATTGTTAACCTATAATATAATAAAATCTAATTGGTATAAGATACTTTCGTTGGCAGAGGAAGAAACTTCTTTCTCCTTTAATGTGATTTTTGATTTAGTTATTAATATACTTTTTCAATTAGGAATAGTTCTGCTTCTACTCAGTTTGTTTGATTTTTGGTATCAGAGGTATGAATATAAAAAAGAGCTAAAAATGAGTAAGTATGAGGTCAAACAAGAACGAAAAGAAATTGAAGGGAACCCTGAAATTAAACAAAGACAAAGAGAATTGATGAGAAATTTAGCAAGAAGTAGGATGATGCAAAAAGTTCCCGAAGCGGACGTTGTTATCACCAATCCTACTCATTATGCCGTTGCGATAGAATACAAACCTGAAGAAATGCAGGCTCCGATAGTTGTAGCAAAAGGGAAAGATGAAGTAGCCTTTAAGATAAGAGATATTGCTTTTAAACATGGAATTCCAATCTTAGAAAGACCTGGTTTGGCAAGGGAAATTTATGAGAAAGTTGACTTAAACGAAGAAATTCCAGAAGATCTATATACCTTAGTTGCAGAAGTACTAGCTTACGTCTACAAACTCAGTTATTAATTCACTGGAGGGTTAGCGATGAATTTTAATAGAATAAAAGGGTTAGATATAGTAATTTCCATACTCATCGTGGGAATAGTTGTGTTGATGGTTATACCTATTCCTACCTTTTTGCTAGACTTTTTGCAACTATTGAACATAATCGTTTCTATTGTAATCTTATTGGCTACCTTATATTTGAAAAGGGCTTTGGATATCTCTATTTTTCCATCTTTGTTATTGGTTATGACCATTTTTAGGTTGGCCTTGAACGTTTCGTCTACTCGTTTAATACTGCTAAACGGTAAAAATTTCGAAGGAAAAGTAATAAGGACCTTCGGTGACTTTGTTGTTGGTGGAAATTATATTGTGGGAATCATCCTCTTTTTGATCCTTGTTATAATACAATTTCTTGTAATAACTAAAGGAACAGAAAGAATATCTGAAGTTGCCGCAAGGTTCACTTTGGATGCCATGCCTGGCAAACAGATGAGTATAGACGCTGACATGTCTTCTGGGTTGATTAACGAAGAAGAAGCTAGGCAAAGAAGAGAAGACATACGAAGAGAAGCCGACTTTTATGGAGCTATGGATGGAGCTAGTAAATTTGTAAGAGGGGATGCGATCGCTGGTTTAATAATAACCCTTATCAATTTAGTTGGGGGTTTAATAATTGGGATGTTACAGCAGGGACTAACGATTGCAGAGGCGGCAGAAGTATTTACCCTACTTACCGTTGGTGATGGGCTAGTTGCTCAAATTCCTGCGTTGTTGATTTCAACCTCTGCAGGTATGATAGTATCAAGAGCCGCTTCAAAAGATAATTTTGGTGTTGATTTAATAAGACAACTTACTTCTGACTCAAGGGTTTTGAATATAGCTGGTGGAATAATAATATTTTTAGGTATGTTGACACCAATTCCAATTTTTCCTTCGTTGATTTTAGGAGGAAGTTTACTTTTTGTAGCTTACGTGAGCAGAGTGAGTAAAGGTCAGCTAGCGTACGAAACTCCTGGGTCAAGCGGGGGGGGAATGAGTGCTTCAACCACACCAAAAGGTGAAAAAAGGGGCGTTTCTGTCGGTTTTGCACCACCTCTTACAACCCCAGAAGAAGTTTCAGAAGTCTTACAAGGAGATACAATTGAGGTAGATATTGGTTATGGATTGATTCCTTTAGCTGATCCAAATCAAGGTGGAGACCTATTAGATAGGATAACCGTTGTTCGAAAACAATTAGCCTATGAATTGGGTATAGTTATCTCTCCCATTAGAATAAGGGACAGCGTTCTATTAAGTTCGAACGAATACGTCATTAAATTAAGAGGTGTTGAAGTTGGGAGATTTGAATTGATCCCCGATAGACTTCTTGCTATAAACTCAGGCATGGCTTCTGAAGAATTACCTGGTATAAAAACAAAAGAACCTGCCTTTGGTTTGGGAGCCTTCTGGATAGACGAGAGTTTAAAAGAGGAAGCTATAGAAAAAGGCTACACAACTGTTGATGCACCCAGTGTTTTTGCCACTCATCTTTCTGAAACCATTAAAAAATATGCTCACGAAATTATTGGTACCAAGGAAATAGAAATATTGATAGATGGATTGAGAGTTAATTATGCCAACATTGTAGATACCCTTATTCCAACAATGCTAAAAATGCATGAACTAAAAAAAGTTTTAAGTGAACTATTATATGAAAGAATTTCAATAAGGAATCTACCCTTAATTTTTGAAAGTTTGGTAGAGGCAGTAGATAAATATGGGAACAATATTGAGAACTTAGTAGAGTATGTTAGAAGATCTTTAGGTAGGCAAATAGCGGAAAATTTAAAGTCAGACGATGGAGAACTACATGTTACCGCATTGGATCCATCTATAGAGAAAAAATTATCTGAATCGATTAGGGAAGCCGATTCGGGAAGGGTTATAATACTCGAACCAGAATATTCAAATATTTTGGTACAAAAAATATCAAAATCTCTAGAAAATATGATGATGAAAGGGTTTAATCCTATATTAATCTGTTCTAAAAACATAAGATATCCGTTTGCCAGATTTATATTAAAATTTATTCAAAACATTAGTATTATTGCTTACGAAGAGATACCTTCGGATACTTCTCTCAACGTGAACGAAATAGTGAAAATAGAAGGTGAGAGATCCAATGCAAATTAAAAAACTTACAGTAAAAACAATTTCTGAAGCAATGGAAAAGATAAGAAGAGAATTTGGTGAAGATGCCTATATTTTAGAAACAAAAAAAATTAAAAAAGGGGGTTTTTTTGGAATCGGTGGAGAAAAACACATTGAAGTAACCGTTTTGAGCGAAGAAAATAAAAATTATCAATACAATACTCAAAAATCAAAAAAATACCCAAAGGAAGTTGATAATACCTATTCGTTAAACGATCTGATAAAAAGGAATACACCCGAATTTTATAGAAAAAAAGAAAAAGAACAAAATATATCAAAACCATCGTATTTAAACATCGAAAAAGAACCCAGTGACAAACGTTCGAAAGATGATTTAACAGAGTTTATAAAAACAAGTAGGGAAATATCCTCTAAGATAGACAAAAGTGCAGAAGCCTTTTACCATCGATACAATGAAAAGGAATCTTCTGAAGGTAACATAAAAGATAGTTTGAAATTAGAAGAGTTGATGAATATGGTTAAACAATTGAATAAAAAAATGGAAGCAAACAATTTCTACCTTCAAGATATAAAAGATAAGTTATACGAAAAATCGTATTCAAGGACTTTCATTGAATCCTTTTTAAATCAATTGAACGATTTGAAGGTCGAAGAAAATTGGAAAAATCAAGAAATTATAAGGACAAGATTTGAAAAAAAGCTTTATCAAAGCTTAGAAATTTTAAATTTTGGTGATATAAAAGGTAAAGTTATGTTTATAGGTCCCACAGGTGTGGGAAAAACAACAACTTTGGCCAAAATAGCAGCCAACTTGAAAAAAATGAATAAAAAAATTGCTTTAATTACAATTGACACTTATAGAATAGCTGCAACAGATCAGTTAAAAACTTATGCAGATATTCTAGGTGTTTCGCTTCATATTTGTTATACCCCCTCTGACCTCCAAATTGCTTTGGAATCACTTCTGAATTTTGATGTAATTCTAATAGACACTGCAGGGAGAAGCCATAAGAACGATTTACAGATGGGAGAACTCAAAGTGTTCAAAGATGTAGTTGAACCTGATTACAATACAATGTTAATATCTTCCAATACCAATTGTGAAGATATGATGCATATTTATGATAATTTTTCTTTTCTAAAACCCAACGCGTTAATTTTTACAAAGATAGATGAAACCTCATCATTTGGGCAATTATTTTCTTTCTTAGAATATTCTAGAGTACCTTTGTTGGGGATAACAAACGGTCAAAGAGTTCCTGAAGATTTGAAGTTTCCTTCTAAAGAATGGCTGACCCATGCAGCAGTGGAGGAGGTATTTAAATGAACCGAATATATCAAGATCAAGCAGCTGGTTTAAGGGAAGAGTATTTAAGCTCACAAACAAAGATTATAACAGTCGTAAGCGGAAAAGGTGGAGTCGGAAAGTCGGTATTATCAGTGAATATCGCTGCTGATTTGGCCGCACATGGGAAAAGAATACTTTTATTTGATTCGGATGCAGGCTTTGCAAACGCTTCTATTTTGATGGGAAACACTGTGAAAAATACGTTGAGTGAGTATATGAGGGGGAATGTCACCTTCAATGAGTGCGTTCAAGATACAGAGTATGGTGTTAAGATAATAAGCAGCGGTTTTGATTTTACAGATTGGAAGGTCTTTCAAAATAATTTTAATGACTCGATAATGGATGAATTTTTAAATTTGTTGAAAGAAGTGGATTTTTTTATAATAGATGTAGGTGCAGGTTATTCTGAAAAACTCAATAATTTTTATCTAAATTCGGATACGATATTTTTAATAACCGTCCCAGAACCGACAGCGGTAGTTAACGCCTACAGCTTGCTGAAAGCTTTATCGGTTTTGAATGTAAATGGGGAAATAGAGATAATTCTTAACATGATTAAAAATAAAAACGAAATAGAGATGGTTAAATCCGTCTTAAGTAGAACTACAAAAAGGTTTTTAAACAGAGAAATTAATAACTTTCATGAAATTTCTTACGATGAAAACGTTCATTTTAGTGTTAGGAGGCAGATACCTTTAATTTCATTGAAAGAAAACAGTAAATTTTCGAAAGATATAAAAAAGATTACCTCCAATATACTCAATATAAAAACCTCTTCCCACACCAATTTTACACAGAGATTGAAAGAGATTTTTGGAAAAGACCATTGATCTACGAAAAAAAGTTGTAAAGTTTACTTTATCCTTCAAGGTAGGTTGCGCGAAGATGATAAAAATAGCATTAAGAAAAGGAGTTTAAGATGTCTGATTTTGTGGAAAAAGTAAGTTCAAAGAATGTTTTATACACTAATATGCCTTTGGATTTAGAAATTCAAGAAAAAGGAATTCAAGGGATTTATAAAAGTATCTTATACGAATATGACCTCAACACTAATCTAGCTAAAATTGGAATTCCTATTTTTAAAGGTGCTTATCTGAAAATTTTTCGAGGTACAAATCTAAAAGTAAGAGCATACTCTTCAAGGGCAGTTTATTTATTCAAAAGCAAAATTTACAGCAGTGGAAAAGAAGGGAATATAGGGTACCTTATGATAAACATTCCTGAAACAATCGTTAGGGTACAAAGAAGGGAACACGCTAGAATTCCTGTTTCTGAAGAGGGTACCTTTTATCTCAAAGAGGAACAAGAAAATAGCAAAAACCAGGAGAACGTTCAACCCACCCAATACAGGTTTATAACTAAAGATTTCAGTGCTGGAGGATTGTCTATTGTTACCTCTAAAGAGTTGAAAGTAGGGCAAAGAATAATATTAAAGCTATCTTTAAAAAATGAAGTCAGACTCGAAGACATGGAATCACAGGTTGTTAGGTTAATTGATAAAACTACAGGTGGAGAATTCGTTTATGGAATTACGTTTTTAAACTTAACAAGAGAAAAAGAAGAAGAGCTGGTGAGGTTCGTTTTCAAATTAGAACGGGAATTATTTAAAAAGATTTGATACAATACCTTTTTCATATTAAAAAGGGGGAAGTTCAATGTCAATCTATGATGAGATCAACGAACAGAAATTAGATGCATTAAAAGAATTGGGAAACATAGGTGCAGGTAATGCAGCGACAGCTATTTCAACGATGTTGAACAAAAAAATTGATATCACGGTTCCATCCGCTGAAATTATACCTATTTCAGAATTATGGGAGGAGTTTAGTGATCCTGAAGGCATAACAGCTGGCGCTATGGTAGAAATTGGTGGAGAACTTCATGGGGCTATTTTGTTTCTGCTAGGAACCCAAGAAACAAAACAAATCTTGGAACTGTTAATGCTCCCCAGGCCAGAAGATTTAACGGAAATTGATGAAATGACTTCTTCAGCCATTGGAGAAGTTGGCAATATTATGTGTAGTACTTATATATCTGCGCTTTCAAATTTTACAGGTTTGAACATACATTCCTTGCCCCCAAAAATTACCGTAGATATGTTAACAGCCATAGTTTCCGAAGCTTCTCTTATGGTTACTGAAGGTAGCGATTTTGTAATCCTAATTAGAACAGATATAAATATTGAAGAGTATGAAGGGAACGTAACATGCTTCTTAATATATTTATCAGACGAAAATAATATTATAAAATTATTAAAAACCTTAGGAATGGGGACAAATAATGAGTGAGAGTAAGAAAAGAATAATAGGAATTGGTGAATACATTGTAGATAAAAATCCTTCTATTTTAGTCACATTAGGATTAGGTTCCTGCGTGGCGGTTTGCCTACGAGATAAGAACAACCTCATTGGAGGTTTGGTCCACATAATGCTTCCTGAAAGCAGAAGCAACAAAAATGATCAGAAGATCGGTAAATATGCAGACACAGGTATAAAAGCGATAATAGATGGAATTGTAGATTTAGGTGGAAATGTTAAATACCTTGAAGCTAAGATAGCAGGAGGAGCAGCTATGTTCAAAAATTCTAATAATTCCTTGAATGTAGGAAGTAAGAATGTTGAGGCGGTTAAAAAAATTTTGAAAGAAAACAACATAAAAATACTCGCTGAAGATACTGGTGGGAACAGAGCCAGAAGTGTGGAATTTAACATTGCAAATGGGGAACTAAAGGTTAAAAAGGTTGGTGGAGGAGAAAAGGTAGAAATCACAGTAATTTAAGGTGGCAAATAAATGAAGTACAAAATTAATGAAGAACAGTTGGTAATGGAATTTTTGCCTAAAATAAAGATTATAGCTTTAAATTTAAAAACTACTTTACCTAAAAATATAGAGTTGGAGGATTTGATTCAGGAGGGGATTATAGGATTACTTCAATCATATAAGAGATACAACCCGGAGAAAGGCACTTCTTTTTACACCTACGCTCTAAAAAGAATCAAAGGTTCGATGTATGATTATCTGCGCAGAATAGATTGGCTTCCTAAAGAAATAAGAAGTTTAGTAAAAAAGTACGAAGATTTGATTTACGAATGTAAAGATAATGAGTACATAGACGATAATTCAGTGGCAGAAAAACTTCACATTGAAAAAAATGATGTAGACAAGATAAAGTTCTCCTTGAGTAAAAGGCAGATTCTTCAGTTGGATGAATACTTTTTAAGCAATGAAGAAGAGAACTGGTTTGAAGATATACAAGAAGAAAACGACCCTGAAATACTGGCTTATAAAGATATGTTGCATGATAAATTAACACAAAGTATCGAGAAATTGGAAGAAAGAGAAAAACTTATACTTTCTCTATACTATAACGAAGGCTTGACCTTTAAGGAGATAGGAAGTGTTTTAGAAATAAGTGAATCACGGGTTTCTCAGTTACACTCTGTAATATTGGTTAAATTAAAAAAGATGATTCAGGGAAGTGAATAAAAATGGCTTCACTTCATGAGTTACAAATATTGGTAACCAAATCTATAGATGTAGCCAACAATGTGCAGGCAATATCTCATTCTTACGATGCAGCCAAAAATGTGTTGTTAGTTAAACAAGCGAGTGAATATTCTCAAAACCTACAAAAAAGGATAAAAAGTAAAGACCAAGTTGAAAAGAAAAATGTGGATAATAAATCATCTTCTGGGGTTCCCCCTCAGAGGAATATAAACAATGAAAAAAAAGATACCGTAAAAAAGTATGTAGTGGATGAGTACAGAGGTAAACTTTTGGATTTAAGATTATAGGTATTTTATAATTGGGATGGGTTGCAGGTCAAAGTCTTACTAAATCCCATCCTTATGGGCGAGCAGCGGGGCAAAGGGGCGCTAATAAAGACTAAGATACCTTAAAAGAAGGTAGGGAAGGAGAAATAAAAATATATGTTAGGTTATTTTTCAATATATAAATCAGATGATGAACTCTATTCTGGTGGATTATTGATTCTCAATGAAAATGGAATACCCGTTTCGTTTAAATACACAGAACCAATAAAACCTTCCAAAATTCAAAAAATAATTTATGGATCAAACCTAAAAAATTATTTAGCCTTTCAAATACTAAGTAATGATGAATTATACTCCCCTCACGATGTGGACTTAATACTAACTGACGACAGTGATCTAATAAATTATATCGATATTGGCAAGATAATAATGTACATAATAGAAGTAAGCAGTGATAAAGGCTTTGAGGTTAAAGAAAAAGAAGGTATAATTCCTATAAATCAAAATACGAGCTTAAGATTTTATTCTTCGAAACTGTTGGATTCCCTGACATTGAAGAAACTAAAATCTTATATAGAAATTTTTGATATCTTTGAACCATTTACTCGATTAAAAGAGGCTTTGGTGTATATATGTACTTCAAAAGAAAAATAACTATCAATCAAGCTAGCCTTTCTTTGGATACCCGTATAAATTCAATACCTTTCCAGAACATAAAGTACCACCTTCTACCCTCAAAAACTCAAAACTCAAAAATAAAGACGGTTGATATCAACAATTTGGTAAAGATAAAAGAACTCCCTTGGACAGGGGAGGAAATTACCTTTGTTGAAGAAATAGATCATCTTTTACCAAAAAAAATAATTAATTTTGATTTTATTAAGATTAGTATAATTAAAAATTCTTCTTTATCTGGTATAAATATAAAGGATAGTGAAATGAAGATAGGAGTTAGTTTAATAAATGTGCCAATGCCAACTAATACAACCCTAAATACGACAAAAATGATAGAATTTAATATTAAAGAAAGTGTGCCTCAAAAAATAGTAGTTAAACCAATTAGAAAAGTTTTAAAAAGGCCTGTTTCGAAGGAATACATCCTACAGTTGGCACAGGAGATTGTATCATCAAAAAAATTGCAAAAGATAAAGCTATCTTTCTTAGGCTTTTATGTTAAAGTCCCTATAGCAGAAGAGATAAATTACTATTGGAAAGGTGAAAAATTGATATGTTTTCTTAAATATAATAAAACAGATATTACCGATTACCTCGATTGTGCCGTTTTTTTTGATTCTGAAAACAATAAAAAGTATTTGAAGTTTATCAGGAGGTAACGTTGAATTGATTAGAAAAGAGCTTGTAAATTTTCTAAACTCGCTAAAAAAAGTCAACAAACAGAAAATTTTAGTGCTTCCAGATGGATATCTTTACGATATCGATGAGGAGGGAGAGGTTTTCATTTATCCGGACTTTGATATATTTCCATTTGAAAATTTGGATATCTCTCCAAACATAAAGGCAAATAGGATGAAAACGTTATATGCTTTATTAACGAAAAAGAACGCGACTGTTTTAACTACCTTCTCGTCTTTAATAAAGTACACCTTACCCAAAAAAGAATTCGCAATCAAAAAAATCAAAGTTGGAGATACATTCGATCTTGAATATAATGTTCCTTATCATTTAGGATACAACCTTACTGAAGAAGTAACTAGTCCTGGAGAATATTCTAAAAGAGGTTTTGTAAGAGATTTTTTCGTTCCAATTTACGAACAACCTGTGAGAATAGAATTATGGGATGAAGTAATAGATAGAATATCTTTTTTTGATATTTATTCTCAAAGATCGATTGAAAATTTAAAAGAAATAGAGATAATTCCTGGTTCTGAAATTATGAAATTTGACCACAACTTAGAAATTTATGAGGAGAGGTTAAAAAAATATACCATTGGAACAAATGAGGAAGAGCCCCTAACTCTTGATCAATTCAACACTCTCCCAGGAATCTTTTACAAAGATAAAAATACAATATTAAGTTATCTAAATGAAGACAGAGATATTTATTTAATAAACAAAGAAGAAATTATAAACTCTTACAGAGAAAAAGTAAAAGAAAACTATGAAATGTGTGACAATGAACTAAAACGAAAAATATATAAAATGTTTTCAGGACATAACCTTGAAATTTTGAACAAAATTAAATACGAAGAAGTTAAACTTACCCTTGAAAAGATTTACTTTATAAAACCCAAGAAAGAAGATAAAAGGTTGGAATATATACCCCTTCTTGATTGGGAAGATCTAAATGAAGGGGACTTGGTGGTACACGAAGATTACGGAATAGGAATATATCATGGCGTTAACAAAATTGAAACCCCTTTGGGTTTAAGAGAGTTTGTGACATTAGAATATTCTGATAATTCAAAGGTCTATGTTCCCGTAGGTAGGTTGGACAAACTATCCAAGTACATTGGAGATCCCGAAACAGTTAAAATATCTTCTTTGAACAGCAAAAGCTGGAAAAATACGAAACAAAAGGTAAAAGAAGAAATTAAACTAAAGATCAGAGAACTCCAAAAAATCTATGCCTTAAGAGAAAATCAACGAGGGATACAACTATTCGGGGATCCTGAATTGGAAGAAAAATTCAAGGAAACCTTTCCTTACGTTGAGACACCTGACCAAGAAAAGAGTATCAACGAGGTTATGAGAGATCTCGAAAGTGAAAGACCAATGGATAGATTGTTGTCAGGTGATTCAGGATTTGGTAAAACCGAAGTTGCTATGAGAGCGTCTTTCAGAACGGTTGTTTCAAACTATCAAGTGCTACTATTAGCTCCAACAACTATACTTGCTAAACAACATTACGAAAATTTCAAACAAAGAATGGACCCTTTTGGAATTAAGATAGCTTTAGTTACTCGTCATAAAACACAAAAAGAAAAGAAAGATCTTTTTGAAAGCATAAAAAAGGGTCAAACAGATATAGTAATAGGAACGCATGCCTTATTATCAGATTTACTACAGGTTAAAAAATTGGGGTTAGTTATAGTCGACGAAGAACAAAGATTTGGGGTACTTCAAAAAGAGAAATTCAAAAAGTTAAGCGAAGGTGTAAACTTCCTTATGATGAGCGCCACTCCTATACCTAGAACCTTATACATGTCTATCAGCGGATTAAGAGACATATCCACGATATCGACCCCGCCCGTGGGTAGGTTACCCATTCAAACATTTGTAGGGAAATATTCAGATAAGTTAATACGTACGGCTATTTTGAGAGAGAAATCTAGGGGCGGACAAACGATCTATATTCACAATAGAGTACAAGAATTGAACGAACTGTACAAAAAACTACAAAGCCTCGTTCCAGAAGTTAAGATAACAATGGTACATGGTGGAACATCAAAAAAGGAGTTTATAAACTCTATAAACAATTTGTACGATGGAAATATCGATCTACTTTTATCAACAACAATAATAGAAAATGGGATAGATATACCTAACGTTAACACCCTTATCCTAGACGATCCAGAAAGATACGGGATCTCTCAGTTATATCAAATTAAAGGAAGAGTCGGAAGATCTAACAGAAGAGCTTTCGTCTACTTTCTTTTTAAAAAAGAAGTCACCCCTCAAACTAAAAAAAGGCTGGAAGCGATCAAAAAGTACAATGAACCAGGAAGTGGATTAAAGCTTGCTTTAAGAGATTTAGAAATTCGTGGATACGGGGATATATTGGGAATAGAGCAAAAAGGTCATATTAACGCGATAGGGTACCATCTATACCATGAGATGTTGAATAAAATTTTGTTTGAATATGGAATTAAAAAGGAAGAAGAAATTCAAAAACCTCAAACCTATACAGAAATAAAAGGTATAAAAGGTTCCCTAGTTATTCCAGAATCATATATCCCTAATTCTATTGAAAGAATGCGAATATATAGAAGTATATCTGTAGCTAAAACAGTTGATGATGTTGAGGATATAAAATCTGAAATACGTGACAAATACGGTAAACTTCCACAAGAGGTAGAAAGATTATTTCAATACGCTCTTATAAAAGTAAAAGCCAATATGGAAGGTATTAAAGAGATAGAAATAGGAGATACATATATATCTTTTAAATTCGAAAATGATGTAAATCCTGTCATTGAAAAATACGACAAATATTCAAGAAAGATTACCTTTTATCCAGAAACGAAAGAACTCATAAGTTATGGGCCCAAAGACCATATGAAATATATGGAAAAGGTTTTTTCCTAAGAGGTGAAGAAGGTGTTGAATGATACAATAGTTGCCATTTCATCCCCAATTGGTACAGGAGCTATAGCGGTGGTAAGAATTTCAGGCAATCACGTTAAAAACATAATAGGCCAAGCATTAAAAAGAAAAAGATATACCCCTAAGAAAATGTACTATGGTTGGCTTTATAATAAAGAAGGAGAAAAAGTGGACGAAATTACCTGGGTTTACCATCCACAACCTCACTCTTACACAGGAGAGGATATGCTTGAAATATTTTGTCATGGTGGTAAACTTATCACTTATGCCGTTTTGAATACAATTATAAAATATGGTGTAAGGCAAGCTCTACCTGGGGAATTTACAAAACGAGCTGTTTTAAACGGTAAGATGGATCTCATAAAAGCAGAAGCTGTAAACAATGTAATTACTTCGGAGACCGAAATATCTTTAAAAGCGTCTTTTAATCAACTTAAAAATCCCCTTTCTGAAAAGATCAATGAGATAAAAAACAGTTTGCTAAGTATCTCTGCCCAGATCGAGGTAGAAATGGATTATCCTGATGATATAGAATTTGAAGATCACAATATGAAGAACAAATTAGATGATATTGTGAATCGTATGGATCAAATACTAAAGGGTGCTGACAACGGTATTATAGCTGTTGAGGGTGTCAGAACGGTTATAGTAGGAAAACCGAACTCTGGTAAAAGCACCTTGTTGAACGCCCTTCTGAGAAAAGATAGAGCGATTGTAACTGATATTCCAGGAACAACAAGGGACACCATTGAAGAAAATCTGAACATAAACGGTATATACATAAAACTCATAGACACAGCAGGAATACGAAACACAGAAGACACGTTGGAAAGGGTTGGAATAGAAAGGACCATAAATTCCATAAAGAATTCTCATCTAATCTTGTTTGTTTTGGATGGCACAACGCCTTTTACACAAGAAGACGAACTAATTTATAATAAACTAAATGAATTGGGAAATAAAACTGTTATAATTGTATTGAATAAATCGGATTCTCCTAATTTTAAAGAGAGTAATTATCTCCCATTGAAACAAAAAAATCCAAATGATTTTGTTATAATTTCTGCAAAGAACGGAGATATTAAAAATTTGGAAGATAAGATATATGAAAAGTTTTTTGAGAAGGTCAATATTGAAGAACCAACTCTAACTAACCAAAGGCAAAAGATAACCTTAGAATCATCTAAAGAGTTTGTTTTAAACGCTATTAATTCGTTTGAGAAAGGTTTTTCTAACGATGTAATTATGTACGACGTAAGAAAAGCACTTGAAAAAATCTACGAACTCTCTGGGGAAAATTATACTGAAGAATTACTAGATAAAATCTTTTCCACATTTTGCGTTGGAAAGTAGGAGGTAAAATAAATGTATCGGTTAGTTTCTATTTTCTTTGGGCTAATTCCCTTAATGCAATTTTTCATAAAAGGATGGTACTTTTTTGGAATATCTTCTATAGGCTTAATTTTTTCGTATTTTATTCTTAAAAAGAGGGGAGCCAAACCATTCATCACAGAAGGTGCGCTCTTATTAATCTCGCAGCTTTTTATGAATATAATTGGGCTATCAAATATACCGATGTTTTTATATATCTCTTTGGCAGCGGTTTTAATTTTTGTTGCCTCGAGAGATGAAAAGATAGTTGACGATTTGAAAGATTATATAAAAGAAACTGGCCATTCCAAGGAAGATTGGGATTTTGAAATATGTTTTTTTGGAATGGGGCAGATTAGAAACATCGATCAATTAACAAATTTATCTACCGCGGCATTTGGTTTTTCAAACAAAGGCATAGCTTTCAACACTAAGTTGGGAAGTGGGTATTACACAAGGTTCATTGATTATAATGAAATAGATGATTTCGGCATGTTCAAATTACAAAAGAAACAAGAGTTGTACTATCCCAAAATAAGAGATATGTTCATCTGGCCAAGTAATATGAGCACTATGCATAAACCGTATATAAACACCTACGGTTTATACCTTTTAGTGGGGGATGAGTCCTTGACTTTTTACGAATCACCGAACATCATACTTAAAATATCCCAGCATTTGGAAGAAGTGAGGAGATAACAGATGAAAATTTTAAAGATGTCATGGTATGAGATAAAGAAAGTGTTAAGAAATCGAGGAGTATTAATCTTAAGTGTTATAATACCTGTTATTTTAGCTTATTTTGGTTCTTCATTCTATCCTGCGAATATAACGCAAGATTTTCTATTAGCTTTATACAACGAAGATAACAGCCTTTTAGGGAATTTCAGTTTCATTTTGATAAAACAATTTTTGGATTTTGAGAGCACCATCGAAATTAAAAATGATGAACAATTAAATCAATTAATTAAAGAAGCAAATTATGATTCAATACTGATCATTCCAAAGGGTTTTACACAAGATCTGATCAATCGTAATCAAACGGTTTTGTATATCATACCAAATCCTCACAAAATTCAGAACAGTATGATGATCTATACTGGCTTTAAAGCTGTTTTTGATGAACTTGCAGGGATACCCGAAATAAAAGTTGGCTCCACTACCGAATTCTTACTTCAAGGAGGTATAGGGATCGACGAAACGAGACCCAAGCCGGAAATAAAAATGCTTATACCACGCGCCTCGGACGGTTCTTTGGTCGTTTCTCCCACTACAAATTTGGGAATTAATGATATGTTTGCTCCTATCGTAGCGGTGGTTGTAATCCTTTTGTTATCTATGATAGGAATAGCCTCTTCCATTGGTCAAGCCAGAGAAGTTGGATTACTGGATCTATATATATCAAACGGATTAAAAACCTGGGAATTCATTTTATCAAAAATTATATCGTATATAGTAATAGGTTTCGTTGCTGGGATGTTCTCGTGGTCTATGTTCAGAATGCTTGGTGTTCAATCCCAAGCTAATCCCTGGAATTTGATCTTACTCGTTTTAATATCTGTATTTTCTTTCAGCTCTTTTGGCTTGTTTTTATCTTCTTTTTTAAAAACGGCTCGAGCTACTTCTTTCCTTGTGACGGCAATGATAGGAGGAATGTTGGTATTTGGCGGGGTTTTGATCCCAATACCTACAGGAAGTATTCTTGAAAAGATAGCGAACCTATTTCCTGTTAAATACTCTTTAGATGGCTGGAGAAAAATAACGGTATTAGGGTACGGACTAAGTGATGTAAGTTTTGAAATTCTAATACTATTAGGTTCTGGGGTAATTTTCTTTCTGGCATCATTGATGCTAATTCAAGCTACGCAAGAAACATAAGGGGGTTAATTCTAATGGATCTTATAGCTTTTTTAACGGATTGGGGACTCTCTTCGTATTATGTCTCAGTTTGTAAATCCGTTATAAAAAAAATAAATAAAAATGCTGATATAATTGATATTACACATAGTGCTGGTCATTTTAATATAAAGAAATATGCATCTCTAATTTTCAGGGCCTCTCGCGATTTTGAAGAAGGAACCGTTTTTTTGTGCGTTGTTGATCCAACCGTAGGTAGTCCTAGGAACCCGATCGCTTTGAAAACATCAAAGTACAACTATTATTTTGTTGGCCCAGATAACGGTCTATTTACTTTTGTGATCCAAGAATATGGAGTTGAAGAATCAGTTGAGTTATCCGACAAAAGATTTTTCTATAAAACTGATTATTCATCAACATTTCATGGGCGTGATATATTTGCACCAGTGGCCGCATACATTTCTAAAGGTATTACTATCGATCATTTTGGACCAAAAACAGAAAAATTAACAACTTTCGATATGCAAAAACCTGTCATTGAAGATAACAAAGTAATATGTGATTATTTATATTCAGATGATTTTGGGAACATTGAAACTAACTTATCTTCCAACTATCTTGAGAATTTAGATCTAAGCAAAAAAGTAACAGTAGAAATAAACGGGACAAAAAATGTAGCAAGAGTCGTTAAAAACTATGCTGAAGTAAAGAAAGGTGAATTATTGTTGCATGTTGATAGTTCAGGATTCTATGAAATTTCTGCCAATCAATCCAGTGCTGCTAATAAATTTAACCTCACCGATGATTTTGAAGGGAAGATAAAGATATATCTTGAATTATAAATCTATAAAAGATCCTATCGAAGTTACATACACTGTAGAAAGGTCTAAATTTATTGGAAATATATCAAAGGTCAATTCGATCGATGAAGCGCAAAAATTTATAAAAGAAGTTTCTCAAAGGTATAATAACGCCACACACAACTGTTGGGCTTATAAGGTACATGAAGAAGGAAGAGAAATCGGTAATTATTCGGATAATAACGAACCATCAGGCACCGCGGGTAAACCTATTTATGGTGTAATTGAAAAGTTTGGTCTATCAAACGTTGCGATAGTAGTTACGAGGTATTTTGGAGGAGTGAAATTAGGGATTCGCGGTTTAATAGATGCGTATTCTAAAACTGCTGAAGAAGTTGTTAAAGCCTCTAAAGTGGTTACCTATGAAAAGACGTTTATTTACGAGGCAAAATGTGACTACGGCAATTTTTCCTTCATACAAAACCTCATGCAAAAACAAAACAACTTCAAAATAATAGAACGAAAATTTTCAGACGAAGTTTATTTTATATTTGAAATATTAGAACATAACAAAGATATCGTTTTATCATTATTGAAAAACAAGGTGTACAGTTTAAATTTTGTTGGCAATTCGGAGGGAATTTTATGAACAACAATTTATACAGAAAATACAGGCCTTTAGATTTTGATGAAATTTTAGGACAACCCCATGTGGTAAAATACTTCAAAAACGCTTTAAACAAGCAAGAGGTTTCTCATGCATATATTTTTTCGGGTCCACGTGGTACTGGAAAGACTACAACCGCTAGAATACTCGCCAAGGTATTAAATTGCATGGATCCCCAAGTATACAATCCATGCAACAAATGCGAGAACTGTGTTTCTATAAACAATAACAGTTTTTTGGATGTAATAGAAATGGATGCAGCTTCGAATAGAGGAATAGACGAAATCAGAAACATCAGGGATTCTTCCAATTATAGGCCTGTCTATGGAAAATACAAAGTATATATAATCGATGAATTTCATATGTTGACAAGAGAAGCCTTCAATGCTTTGCTAAAAACGCTGGAAGAACCACCTTCGCACGTTGTCTTTATTTTAGCGACCACCAATTTGGAAAAAGTTCCTGATACCATCATTTCTAGGTCTCAAATTATAAACTTCAAAAATTTAGGTCAGAATGAAATAGTAGAAGGGTTGAAAAATATAGCAAGCTCTGAAGGGATGGAATATGAGTTAGACGCCTTGCAGATCATAGCTAAAAGGGCAAAAGGTGGGATGAGAGATGCCATATCGATGTTGGAACAAGTAGAAAAATTTGGAGAAATGAAGATAACCCACCAAGATACCCTAGACATACTAGGTTTGTTCGACGAAAATTTTATTGTTCAGTTCATAGAAAATGTTTCCAATTCAAAAATAGATGAATTTTTGGTACAATCTGAAGATCTGTTCAACTTGGGAAAAGACCCAGAAATTCTTTTGGAACAATCCATAGAATATATTTTTGATTCACTAATTAACGAGAAAAGAAGTAACTTAATTCACTTAATGGGGATATTCAACAATATACTTAAAGATTTAAAATACAGTGAAAATAAAAGGTTGATTTTCGATGTGGAGATCTTAGATTTCATGCACAAATATTCAACTACCTCCGTGCCTTTGCTACACGAAAATGAAAAAACTCCAAATAGAAATCAAGTAACCACAGAATCCGTTATCAAAGAAACTCAACACCCAATTATGAAGAAAATTCTCGATTACTTCAGCGATCCCCACGAGAAGAAGTCCAACATGGCTATATACTTCGCTTTACTATTTTCGAATCCAGAAATTGAAAACAATAAAATACACTTCAAATTCTCTTCAGGTCAAAAGCTAGAATATGAAATTCTAAAAAAGTACGTTGATGAATTAAAGGTGAATATATTTTTGCTGATCGATGGATCATACGAAATCACTTTTTCTCTCGAAGGTGGCGAGGTGGAAAGTCTGACCCAACAAAAAGAAAAAGCCAATTTGAGAGAAAAGAAACTGTTCTGAGGGAATTACATGCTTTATATAATCTCTGCAATGGGTATTGAAGCAAGAGCGATAATAAAATATTTAGATTTAAAAAAAACAACAGATAGGCCTTTTGAGACTTATCAAAATGAAGAAGTCCATCTTGTAATATCAGGGGTAGGAAAAATCAATGTAGCCGGGGCTACGTCCTATCTCTTGAAAGATACCTTAAGAGGTTTGAATCATAGTGATTATGTAATAAATTTAGGAATATGTGGTAGTCTAAATAACAAATTTAATGTTGGCGATCTAGTTTTAGTTAATAAAGTAGTAGATTATGAGAGAAAAAGAAAGTACTATACGGATATCTTAGTTAAACACAATCTAAAAGAAGGTTCCATTCAAAGTATAGATATTCTCAATAGAAATTATGAATTTGAAGAAGACCTAGTGGATATGGAATCATCGGCTTTTTTTGAGATTGCTTCAAAATTTTTATTTGTTCATCAGATATATGTAGTAAAAATAGTCTCCGATAAAGTGAGCAAAAATCAGCCTTTAGAAAGACTGACTAAAAAGTATATAGATGAGCTAATTTACGACAAATTAGAAGAAATTTTTTCTTTCGCAAAATTGGTGAGTTCCCTACTAAAGTTATTTCAACCTATTCTTCAACAACAAGACGAAGAAATCATAGAGAAGGTTTCTAAAAGTTTGAAGTTAACATTCTCACAGACAAAACAACTTGAAAATGGATATGCATATTTCAAATCGAATAAGAGAATAAACCCTTTATTCTTAGAAGAATATTTTAATTACATTCCAAAAAGCAAAAAAGAAAGGGATGCGATTTTTGAAGATCTCAAATCAAAATTATACCAGTGAAACCTTCTCACACATCTACATTGAGAAAGATGCTTTATATTATCCATTAACTAACAAAATTACAAGCAAACTCAACAAAAGTAAGATTGTATACATTGATAACTACAATGAAATATTCTCCAGGAAGAACCAAAACCCTTTTCTACAAAAACTCTCACCGTCTTTGATCCTGGCAGTTAACAAGGGTGATTTTATCTATAAAGGGTCAACTTTGTGCCATAATTTTGAACAACAAAATTTCTACTACACAAATTTCGTAGTCAACTGTCTACTCGATTGCGATTACTGTTATTTGAAAGGTATGAACTTCTCTTCCAACATTTTATTCTTTGTTAATCTCTCAGATTACTTTCATGAATTAAGCAGATTATTAAACGTGATTAAAGAACGCCCCGAACGGGGTCAAGGAAAGCTTTATCTAAGTATATCGTATGATTCAGACATCCTTCTTTTTGAAGGAATCTACCCGTTTTTAAAAGAATGGATAGAGTTTGCTGAGGCAAACCCCCAAATAACTATAGAAATTCGAACTAAGACAAGCAATTATAAAAAATTTTTGAACTACTCTCCATTAGAAAATTTGATCATTACATGGAGTATATCTCCAAAGGAAGTAATAGCAAAATATGAAAAAAACACCCCCTCTTTAGAAAGAAGGTTAATGGCTATATCTCAGTTGCTAGAAAAAGGTTGGAAAGTCAATTTAGCGTTGGATCCTATACTTTATATAGGAGAAAACTGGAGAGATACCTACAAGGAGTTCTTGAACTTGCTATCTGTGAACATTAACCTAAAAAAGATTAATGCCATTACACTGGGAGTATTCAGAATACCGGTTGAATACTTAAAAAGATTTAAAAAGTTTTTTAAATCTCCAATCTCGTTTTTCCCTTATGATACTGTAAATGGCGTTTCTTCTTACCCTGAGGAATTAAAAAGTAAAATGATCGAATTCGTCTCTTCCGAGTTGGAAAAAATATACGATAAAAGAAATATATACATAGTTTGATTGTTTTAAAAAAATAGACGGACAATTGTCCGCCATTATTTAGTGAATCAACTGATTAATTTTTTTACAAAAACAGGTAGAGAAAAAGAGGCAACGTGTACTTCTTCATCGTAATATTTAAGTTCTTTATTAAACTCTCTAACCTTTTCAGGATCAAAATCTTTTATTGGGTCCAAATTTTTTGAGGCAAACGTCCATGTCCATGTACCTGGCATGTATTGAGGTACATAACCCATGTACAATCGAGCTACATTGAAGGTATTGGTGATTCTTTTGTACGCCCTTATCATCCATTCTTTTTTTAAAAAAGGCTCCTCGGTCTGTGCAGAGAAAACTCCGTTTTCCTTCAAGGCCTCAAAACAGTTATGATAAAACTCTTCGGTGAAAAGTAGTCCACCTTCACCTTCTGTGGGATCCGTGGAATCAATCAATATAGCGTCGAATTCATCTTTAAATTGAGAAACAAATTTACTTCCATCTTCATAAACTAATTCCACTTTTGGATTTTTTAACTCATAAGAAATGTTGGGTAAATAATTTAAAGCAGCTTCTACAACTTTTTTATCCAATTCACAAAGAACGACTTTTTCTACTGAATCATGTTTCAACACTTCTCTAACAGTTCCTCCATCGCCTCCACCAATTACCAAAACCTTCTTGGGGTCAGGATGTATGAACAAAGGAACGTGTGAGATCATTTCATGATAAACAAATTCATCCGAATCTCTCGTCATAATGACTCCATCTAATGAGAATAACTTTCCAAATGTTGGAGTTTCATATATATCTATTCTTTGATAATCCGTTTGTTCGGTATAAATATGATTAGTTATTTCTGTAAAGACTCCTACATTATGTACTTTATCGTACTCGGTAAAAATAGTATGTGGAAAGGTATAATTATTTTCAGCCATCACCTCACCTCAACTTTATGAGCGGAATTTTCAGGAATTCCTATTGAAGAAAAAACTCCTCGTTTGAATTCTTGACTCTCCTGTCTTTTTGAATTTAAAGCATATTTTAGATAATAGAAAGCTTTCCATGGATCGACAGAATCTCCACAAGTATATATATCTAAAGATGCATAATTGTATTCAGGCCAAGTGTGAATTGCCAAATGAGATTCAGAAACAATTATTGCTCCACTTACCCCATGGGGTAAGAATCTGTGAAATGTTGAAGTAACTATTGTTGCTCCCGATTCAATGGCTGCCTTTTTCATTAAGTATTCTATTTGTTCAACATCGTTTAGTATCTCTTCATCACAATCGTATAATTCTGATATCAAATGTCTTCCTAGGGATTTTGCCATATCTCAATCCTCCTTTAAAATATTTCTATCCATATTAGAGTTGCTATATTTGTACTACTTTTATTTTTTATGAAATGTTTCTTATTTGCTGAATAAAAAAAAGTCTCCTCTTTGCGTACCAAATAAACTTCTTTGTTTAGGTATAACTCTATCTCTCCCTCAATCACATATCCCAATTCCACACCTTCATGAGGTTTTTCAATATTAGTTGAACAACCTGGTTCCAAAACTAACAAAGAAGGTTCTATATTTTTTGGTTCGGACGTCGTTAAAAGAAGCTCTTCTTTAACTCCTTTTGGTGTATCGTATATAGGTATTCTATCTTCTTTTGTGAAAACAATCTTTTCCTTATTTTCGAGATTCGAGAAAAAATCTTTCAGATCAGTTCCTAAAGCTCTTAGAATCATTTCCAAATTTTCAACAGTAGGAGAAGCTAAATCCCTTTCAACTTGGGAAATAAAACCTCTAGTTAAATCAGATCTTGTCGCAAGCTCCTCTTGGGTCATGTTTCTCATTATTCTAAGGCTTTTTATCTTTTCACCTATTTGCATTCAAGGTGCCTCCTATAAACTATCAAAAATGCACAGTTAATTAAACAAGTCGGTTAATATTATAAATTTTTATTTTATATTTGTCAATTACAACAATTTACATTTATGTTTCTGCAACATCAATAATGAATTGTTTGTGTTATACTACTAAGTAGTGGGGTGGGCAGCATAATATACTTTTAAGGAGGGCTTTTAAGTAATGCGATCGTATTTGAGACCATATCTTGGTATAGATTTAGGAACAGCAAACACGTTAGTTTATATGAAAGGTAAAGGGATAATTCTAAATGAACCTTCCGTTATAGCCATCAATAAAGAAACTTCAGAATTGCTTAAAGTAGGAAAAGAAGCTAAGAAAATGATTGGAAAAACACCTGCTAATATAATCGCCATTAGACCACTGAAAGAGGGTGTAATAGCAGATTATAATGTGGCTATGACAATGCTTAAGTACTTTATAAACACATCATTGAATGGTTTTAGCTTTTTTAAACCAACGGTAGTTGTGGGAATACCTACAGATGCAACTCAAGTAGAAAGAAATGCTCTAAGAGAGGCAGCCTTGGATGCCGGCTCTAGTAAGGCCTTTTTAATTGAAGAAGCTATGGCAACAGCTATTGGTGCTGGTTTAGATATAGAAGAACCATCGGGGAATATGATTGTAGACATAGGTGGTGGTACCACAGAAATAGCCGTAATTTCTCTGGGAAATATAGTATTATCCAAATCTATAAGGGTAGCGGGAGATTTAATCGATCAAGAAATTATCAATCACATAAAATCAAAATACAATATGGTAATAGGAGAAAAAACTGCTGAGAGGATAAAAATTGAGATTGGTAATGTTTTTGATAGCCCCCAGTACAATGATTTAAGCATGGAAGTGATAGGTTTGGACGTTCTAACAGGCCTTCCAAAAAATGTTACCATTACAGGGTCGGAAATAAGAAACGCCATGAGAGTGCCGGTTACCAAGATAGTTGAAAATATTAAATTGGCAATTGAAGAAACTCCACCTGAACTTTTGTATGATATCGTTAATAGAGGCATATTTTTAGCTGGTGGGGGCGCATTGATCAAAGGAATAAAAGAGCTGTTAGAAAAGGAAACGTTGATAAGAGTAGTAATAGCGGATGATCCAATAACTTGCGTCGCTAGAGGGGCTGGAATAGTTATTGACAAGATAAATCTCATAAAAAGTATATCTCAAAAAGCTTAATATGAGATATTTTGGAATTTTATTTCTAGTAATTTTGATCTTTATTACGATTTTATTTAATACTTTTGAAAACTTGCGAGTCATTTTAGAACCATTAACGTACCCGTTTGATTTAGTTTTTTCACTGTTTCATTCCAAAATTTTAGAAAGGGATGCAAGTGCTGAAAAAATTACTAGTATCTTGGATGAACTCGACAAACAACCCCTTTATTTAATTGAAAGTCAAAACAGTGAAAATAAGGATTTAACTATTCCTCGAGGCATAATTTTAAATGAAACGAATCGTAGTTTTAGCCTTTTAACGAATAATAAAAGTAACTTGGGAAAAGGATATTTAGCAGTTTCTACAGATGGTATCCTTTTAGGTTTTGTTGAAAACATATTCTCAGATAGAGTAGTTGTGAGAAAATTAGGTTGGGGAGATCAACATTTTTTTGGGAAAATAGGGGTTGTAGATGTTTTGATAAAAGAGGATAAAGGCAATTTATTGGTTGAAATACCTGATAATTATAATGTAGTAATGGAAGAGCACCTAAAAATAGATCTTCCTGCTTATGTAAAAGGTGTAGAAAAAGAGGGTATATTTTTATCGGGTGAAATTGTTTCTAAATATGGAGACCTTTATCTTTTTAACCCTGTCACGATCGATGATTTTTTAGTGTACTTTTTTCCTTATTAAACAAAAGAAGTGAGAAAATATGATGTATTTAATTTATTTTTTATTAGCTCTAGTTGCAGCTTCATTTGATAGATGGCTTGGAGAAATACTTTTTTTTATCTTCCCTATAATTGTGTTGTATGTGTCAAATCTTGAAAAAGATGACCATAGACTCCTTTTTTTTGTATTCGTATATACTATTTTTTATTTCAATTCTAGGTTTGAATTGGGATTTCTTGCAATAATTTTTTTTGTTATCTTTCTTCTCATCAACTTTTTCTTACATCAGTTGGAAATGACTTTAATTAATGCATTGATATATGTGGGCGTTTTGTCGCTGTATATGAGTGTCATTACTTCTTCTCTTTATCCGTTTTTCTGGGATATGATAATTATCTTTGTATTATATTTTTTGAACATGAGGCTGGTTTTCAATGAAAGAAAAAAGAGCTAAAATATTGTTTTCTTTATTTTTTTTGGGTATTGCCTTACTTTTTGCTAGATCATTTCAATTACAGATTTTAAACTGGAATATATATACGGTGGAAGTTCAAGAGTTATCAACAAGAATTGTAAAAGATTCTCCTAAGAGAGGAAATATATACGATAGAAATGGAAATTTGTTGGCATGGAACCAAAGAATATATAATTTAACGAATTTAGGAGGAACGTTGAGTGAAGAAACAGAATCTGAATTGTACATAGTTCTAAAAGACGTTGTAGATAATCCTTATACCGTAATAGATAAATTAAATTTTCAAAAAAGAGTGAATTTAGAAATAAATTCGGTAACTGCTCAAAAGATAGCCAGCATTGATAAAAATCTACAAGTTCAAGAGAGATATATAAGAAGGTATGCTCACGAATCTTTGTACCATGTCTTGGGTTATGTTGACAATGAAGGTACTCCCAGGTCAGGATTGGAATTGGTATTTGATAAAGAATTACAGGGGGAGCCAGGGTACAAAATGATCAATATTGCGACAAATAAATCATTTTCACCTCTAATAACTAATGCGCATTCGATTAATGGTAACAATATTTATTTGACGTTGGATTTAGAATTACAGATTAATGCATACAATTATTTAAAAGAAAGAAACTACAATGGTTCGGTGATCATCTCCGAACCAAAAACAGGGGAAATATTAGTCTTTGTTAGTTACCCTTCTGTAGATCCTAATTTGTTTGCTCAAGGAATGAGTAATTTAGAGTTTCAAAGAATTTTGAACGATAATAATAGGCCTTTGTTAAATAGAGTAACCTCTGGATTGTACGCACCAGGATCTATCATAAAACCTTTTGTTGCATATGCAGCGCTTGAAGGAGGCGTATCTCCACAAACAACTATAAATTCCACTGGAAGATACGATTTAAAGAACTCTCAAGGTAACGTTATCGCATCTTATTACGATTGGTATACATTAGGCCATGGTGAAACTAATTTAGTGAAATCCTTGAGGGCATCGGTTAACTCTTATTATTATTGGCTTGGAGAAAACTTGGGGATAGACTATTTGAAAAGTGTTGCCGAAAGATTTGATATTACTTCTAAAACAGGAATAGAAATACCAAATGAAAAAGCGGGGATTTTCCCAGACCCCCAATGGAAAGATGAGAAATTCGATACCATATGGTATCCAGGAGAAACATTATTAACGTATATAGGTCAAGGCTACGTCACAATGACTCCACTTCAAATTCTAAGAATATATAATATTCTTGCTACAGAAGGAGAATATTATCAATTCAGCTTATTTAAAAGAGAAGAAGATATTTTTGAAAACATTATAAATAAAAATACGCCTTTACTTAGAGATTCATACGAAATGAACGAAGAATATCTGAAATATATTTACCAAGGTATGATAGAAGTGACCTCATTCGGTGGACCAGCTGGCGAAGAAGGAACTGCTTTTCAGTCCTTTATGGATTTTCCAATAACGGTTGCTGGAAAGACAGGTACCGCAGAAGTAGGGGGTGGAAAGCCCGCTAACTCATGGTTTGCTGGTTTTTTGCCAGCAAGTTATCCTCAGTATTCAATCGTTGTCATTATTGAAAATGGAGGTATGGGGTCTACCGCTGCCGCCCCAGTTGCTAGAAAGATACTTGATGATCTGGTTGAAAAATATCATATACAATAACTGGGCTGCGGGGCGAAAGGGCAAAGGCTCCTTTATCCTTATGGGTGGGGAGCGGGGGAAGGGCGCTATAGATAGTTTTATAAAAAAATTCTGCTTTTAAAAAAGGGTCACAGGGCGAGCCCTCACCTTACCGGGCTAGGACCGCAGGTTCTTTTAATAAATCAAAAGGAGATGAATTTCGTGAAGAAAATGTATGTATTTTTTATGCTCATCGTTTTTTTATGTATAACGGTTCTGTCAGAGAATTATACCTTTGTCTTTAAAGATGTGCAACTGTTCTATACGGTTTCTAACGAAACCTCGTTCTTAGTTCCTGATGGTTTTGATGTGCTTTGTATCAGTGGAGTGGATTCTTGGGAACTTCAAAAGGTATACCAAAATTTTCCTTTTAAGATTGTTTCTTTGGATGATTTCACTCAAAAATCTATTGAGGCTATAGATGAAGGTGTTTATAAGATAGTTGGGACAAAAGAAATTCTATTTTACAATCCTCAGTTAAGTCAATGGTGTGTTACTGATGAAAAGAATAAAGATAAGATTCAACCGAGTACTCAAATATTATTGAGGAATCCCAAAAATTCTGTAATTGCTTTAAGGGCAAGGGGTTCATGGGAAGTTATCTATGAGATGAAAAGTGACGGGACTTTCAACAAAAACGTCCAAATCAAGGGTATTCCTGTTGGCCCAACGAATCTATATTTAGTGAACGAATATCTTAACTTGTCTCCTGTTGATTACGTAGAGAGTACAAAGTTATTGAGTGGTACACGGATGGCAAGTATGGATGATTTTGGGATTGTTGCAAAAGAGGCAATTGTAAGTCAAACTTATACAATGAATTTAGGAAAAATCAATTTTCAAAATACTTTAATGAATGTTAGGATATCCCAAAACGATATATTGTCATACGAAGACAGAAATGTAATTAATTTTTCTTTGTACTCCAATATACCAAATTATACAAAAACCCAGATAATAAGACACACAGAAAATACAAAATATAATGGTTTAGGGATAGAGTTACCTTCTGGAGAAGTTTGGATACATGAGGAATTCGATAGTGAAAGTTTTCCAATAAAGTTAGCATACATAGAAGACACACCTGTAGATGACTCGCTTAAGATAAATCTAGGTGAGAGTTGGGATGTACAATATAAAATAGAAAAAATGTCTGATGTGGAAGTCAAATCCCGAAATTCCCGAATAGTAGACTTTTTGATTACAGTACAAAATTACAGTAAGGACAGACAAATTGTTAACTTAAGTATGTCTTCACCCAATATCGAAATAGACAAAATGCAGATAGAAGGGAATTATCAAAACTTTAAAAACAACTCAGAGAAAGGTAAAATTGATATTATCTTTGATATAATAGATGAAGTAAGAATAAGAATAACCATTAAAACCGTACTCAAAGAATGAAATTTTTAATAATTTCAAAAAAACAGTCGATATCATCTATGAGATAAAGGTTTGATTTTACAGTTAAATCAGTGGCTCCAAAACCTTTAATAAACTCAAAATTCTTAGCAAATTCTATTGAAATGTCTTCTTCAATGCGTCTATCTGAAGGCAGCATAGCGATGAATATAATTTTGTTCTCTTCGTTTTCTAATATACCGTCTATATGCCAATGTTTTTGGTAAGCTTTTTCATTAAAAGTCAAATGCCTGCCAACTCTTTGGTGAAGGTTTTTCATAGCAGAACCTATGTAAGCGTACAAGCCTTTATTGATCTTTATTTCTTTGTGATTAAAATTCACTGTATAATCTTTTTTTATCTCAATCAATAAAATGTAAGATCCCTTATTCGTCTCTATTCCTCCAAAAGAAAGGTGATTTTATGATTGATTCCATCAAACCAGAATATTTTAACCCATACTTGGGTTACAAGTTGGATCCTGGAGAACCTGGCCTGGCTAATAGTTCTCCTGCGTCTTTGAGTATACTTAGGGTGGCAGCCCATGAGGCAGGGAACATAAATCAATTTAAATCTCAGGCGTTGAAAAAAGGTGGAATAGTTATTTATACTGACATAGACCTTAATCTTAAAAAGAGGGGAGGATTTTTAGCTGCCGTTGGAGGCAAATCTAAAGCTGTTATTTTGTATAGAAAAGAAATAGACAAAAGTTCATCCCAAGATTCTATTTATGAATCGCAAAATACAGAGAAAAATGCCAACGAAAAAGTAGACGTAAGGCTACGAATCGAAAAGGAAATTCAAAAAATAACGAATGAATTAAGGGCCGAAACTGATCCAGAAAAAATAAAAAAGTTACTTAACACCCTTCGATCTTTAGAAATTTTTAAAAGTAATAGCTCTTCTTTAGATTTAGAGTTTGTTTTAGGTTTAACTTTGGATTTAACGGTTTGATTCTAAAACTTCTTCTCTTTTATTACTTTTTTCTCGGCTTTCTTGGGATAGCCCTTCCTCTATAAAATTAATCACCCAACATCCAACGGTTCTTTTGAATAAATAACTAGATTTATGCCCAGACAATAATCTTTTAACCTTTTTATTTGGCAATAACTTTTGAAGGTCATTTGTTGCTTTATGTGGCATAATCTTATCAAAAAGAGCTTTTATAAAAAGAACAGGTTGATTAACAAACTTGGCATAACTTAAAGGGTCGTAATGGTAACAAGTGATGGGAGTTTTTTGGAATATATCATCTATTGAATTGATTTTATATTTCACAAAGTTAGCCGCATCACTTCTATATTTTTTACAATACTCTTCGGAATCACAACCAAATGAATTCTTTTCTTTTGCGTATCTTTCTCTAACTTTCTCTGTATATGGTGAATAAAAGTTTATCCATCTCCAATTTCCCCCAGTGATCATCAAAATACCTTTTTTAATTCTCTTATCGAGGGCTAAAGTCATTGCACCAATTATTCCTCCAAAAGATACACCCATCAAGTACAAGTTATTTTCGGAAAAATCATCGAAAGTTTCTAATAAATCGATCGTCCTTCGAACGTCTTTTACCGAATTATGGAAAAGTACTGTACACTTCTCTGGTTCAGGTGAATAATAAGGGTCACCATCTTCTATGTCATTTGGTTTTCTACTCAGATGATAAGGAAGAATCACAACACTCGTTCTGTAACCAAGTTTTTGAAAATATCTACCGTACCATTCAAGGTAGGGAACGTTGTTGGGCCCAATACCATGTAGAAAAACTATATCCCCTTTAACTTTTTGCTCGGGTTTAAACATGTGAATTACCTGAGTTTCATTTTCTTTGTAGATAGGGTCGGTATATACCGTGTTGAACGTATAAACAAAATAATCATCTTCTTCTCTTACTTTATAATTTATGGGAAGTTTAGGATAATTAAATATGTAGTCCGTCGTTTATCACCTCGTCTTTAAAATGTTTAATTGATATTTAAACACTTCTATTTTACAAAATTATATTTACCTTTTCTTAAAAGAAATATTATGAAAGTCTGTTATTATAATAAAAAATACCTATATAGGGTATGGGAGGTGGAAAGAAAATATGCAACATGTAAAAATAAAGGTTTATACAACTCCAAGTTGTCCTTGGTGCAGGAAAGCCAAATCGTACTTTAGAGAATTGGGAATAAAATTTAAGGAAGTCGATGTTTCAAAAGATCCAAAAGCAGCAGAAGAATTAGTTAGAAAAACTCATCAGATGGGGACTCCAGTGATTCAAATTGGAAATCATTATATCATTGGTTTTGATAAAAACAAAATCGACAGTATGCTCGGAATTAATTAAGACAGTCAGTTCAATATTAATAAAAACATAGGGCCTGATTTTAAAGGCCCTATGTTTTTTTGTTAATCAATTTTTATTAAAATATCGTCCATTATCTTCGGATCTGTTGGATTTCCTCCGCCAAACGACCAAGGGCCTCCATTTGGCGATAATGGCCTCAAAACCCCTTCTATTCCATCATAATCATAAGTTGTAACATAAATTGTCCATCCGGAAATATCGCTTGTGTCAAGTGTTGAAAGTGGAATCATAAAGGTTATTGTATTTTCTTTTTTATTAACCTGTATAGCAGGAGTGGGGGTTATTGGATTACCATATTTATTAGCTGATGAGTTCTCTGAACTGAAAAGACTAATACCCCAACCGGTTGCGTAAACTTCGTAATCCCAGTCTAAGTTATTTGGCATAATTGCATTTTGAAAAGGTAATTCTATTGCTCCTTTTTTGTTAGGGTCATCGAAGAAAATTTGAAATGTCACGTGATCGAATCCGTTGGCAGGGTTCCAGACATCAGTTACATTCTCCATAGTTACAATTATCCTAAGCATCGTTCCAATTTGTATCAATTCAACCTCTCTGATATCCATCTGTTTGTTGAAAGTTGGATCTTTTGGGTAAGAATAAGTTCCATTAGGTCCTTTATCGTCTCCCAGAGGATCTTCGACTACTTTAATTGTCACCATGGGGATATCAAAGTTAACGTTATAACTTTCTGAATAATCAACTATTAATGGAGTTCTTCCGTAGGCTTTAACGAATATGTTGTGTTGCCCAGGTGTGAAATCCGAGATGTTTATTGGAAGTTGCCAAGATTCATTTTGTTTTTGTGTGAGGGTGATTTTAGCATATCCCTTTTCCTCACGATCAACAATTACAAGAATGGATTTTGCGTTTGACGCAGTTCCTTTTAACACAAAGTTGTCCGAGAAGGTTTGACCCTCTTCTAAATTTGTTATTTCGACAGATATATCTTCTTCTTTCACTGGCTTAACTTCATCCGTCACCTCAAATATACCAATAGTTTTACCGTTTAACAAGATATTCAAAGATGAAGTATATACGATTTCTTTGTTAATCATATTGTTTACTAAAATTGGTTTAAGAATGGTACCTTCAGCAATTCCTAAGTCAACATCAGTAGCATGTTTTTTATTGGAAGACGTATTCATCAAAATAATATAAGATTTTGATTCATCCTTTACTTTATAAATGAAAGGTCCAGGACCTAATTCATCGCTGAAGAGGACTTCTACTTTTCCATATCTGAAAGTCGATATGTTTTTCCTTAATTCTGTTAATTCTTTAATGTACTGGAAGGTAGGTGTTGTTGTATCAAAGTGGTCAACGCCTCCAGAAGCAAATCCTTGTTCAAACATTGCTGCCCTTGTCTCAACAAAATTCTGTTCTGTACCGTAATATATTGTTGGGATTCCGGGAATAGTAAATATAAAAGTTAGCGCTTGTTTGAGACTGTTTATGTCAGAACCTTTTAGGAACCTATCCATATCGTGATTATCAATAAAGGTTATCATTCTTGAAGGATCTTTGTACATTATTTCTCTTTGATTCAACCTATACTCCAAGTAAGATGTTGGTTTTCCTTCTTTAAACACTCGTTTGATATCCGTTTGAAGTGGAAAATCTAACATTGAATTAAATCCAAATTCCATATATTCATTTAAAGACTCCTCGGCTTCGTTCGAGAAAGGTTGAGGTGTTATCCATGCTTCACCATAGGTTAAGAAATCATTTTTTCCACATGATTCGGCCATTTCATATATTCCATTTTCTCCATTTAAAAATTCTCCCCAAAATTCATTTGGAACATAGATAGCAGTATCTACCCTAAAACCATCTATATCCGCTTCTTCTATCCAAAAGGTGTAAGAATCTTTCAAAGCATCTATCACAAGAGGATTTTCAGTGTTCAAATCATCTAATTGAGAAAATTCGGTATTATATTGGTTTGGGTTTTTAATTTCTGAAGGCCAATGATAAATATTCAATTTTTTTTGTTCTGGATCGTTATAATCATTAATATTAAAGGGATACTGTTCGGGTTTGTTTGTTGGTACACTTTGATCGTTTAAAAAATATTTTCCGTTTTTGTAAATCAAAAAATTACCCGTATGATTCGCTACGATATCCTGAATTACATACAGCCCTCTTTTGTGAGCTTCTTCTACAAATTTTTTGTAAAGTTCTAAATCTCCAAAATGTTCTTCTACCTTTTTAAAATGTCTTGCCCAATAGCCATGGTAACCTCCATAATTCACACTTCCATCCCACCATTGGTTAGCTACAGGCGGTGTAATCCATATTGCCGTCGCACCTAATTCTTTAATGTAGTCTAACTGGTTGATCAAGCCTTGGATATCCCCACCGTTGTATTTTGAGTTCACCATTCCACTTTCTATACCTGAATCTGTTAGTACATCGTTGGAAGTATCTCCATTTGCAAACCTGTCTATCATAACAAAATAGATGATCTGATCTTCCCAATTTGGAGAAGGTGTTCCTGAAAAAACAAATGAAGCTAGGAAAAGAAACAATACTACTAAACCTAAGTATCTTTTCATTTGTTTCGCCTCCTTTTAACTTTTTTAATAATGGAAACGTTTTACTAGAATATTATAACATAAGTTTGAAAAACTTGCAAATCTAAGTACGGCTGTATAATAAAAATGGTTGATGAGGTACTTGACAAAAAGGATAAAAAAGATATCACTCCTCATTGAACAAAAAACAAATCAAGTTTAAAGACATAATTACTATCTAACCATTACCCTATTTCAATGACAATTAATTATGATCTAACTAACACTTTTTGGAAAAAAATAAAAATTTGTTATAATAATAAAAATATTGAAACCAAATTATTAGTATTTAGTTAACATTCCCCTGGGCTACTTCTAAAATGTTTAGAGGAAGCTTGGGTGTATGAAAATGTGTGAAAGTGTTTTTCAGTATTAGTATTGCAAAAGCAAAAACTTTGACTTTGGAGTGGTTATAAAAGTGGAGGCGAATATGAAAAATTTGATTTTGTACGGTTATGGATTAGGCGTTGATGATTTGAGAAACATTGCAAAAGTTAGAGATAAATATAAAAGAATAACTGTATTTGTTGCAAAAAATCCTGAGGGGAAAGCTAAGTTAATGTTAACAGAATTAAAGGATTTAGAAATAAATATAACTTCTAACTTCTATAAAGATGCAAAAAGAAAAGCTAAAGAGGTGGAAGATAGTGAATTAACAGACTTGGGTGATTTTGGAGACAGAGCGATAAGGCGGGATCCATGTTAGGAGATATTACTATTAATTTGCTTGAAAGATTGTCCTTAGTATTAGTCACAACTTATTTAATCTTTCAGACCTATGTTATGAGAAACATTGTAGGAAAAAGATTATTTCTTAAGAATAAGATTACCATAGGAATAATTGGGGGATTCATTGGAATTGTAGGTACGTTATCCGGTATAAATTATAATGGGGCAATTGTGAATTTTAGAGATATTGGTGTTATTTTAGCAGGTATTTTAGGTAATATCCCTGGCGGAGTTGTTGCAGCTTTAATTTCTACTACTTTTAGAATGTTCATTGGCGGGATCACCGCGATTCCTTGCTCTTTAGGAACTTTAACAGCAGGCTTTATTAGTGGTGTGATCTCAAAATATCATGGTAGAGAACATTTTACTTTTCTTAGAACATTACTTTACACAACTATTTTAGAGGTGGTACATTTAACCTATGTTTTAGTGATGGTAAAGCCAGCAGAATTAGCTTTTGAAATAACTTTTAATATATTATTTCCAATGATTTTAACGAATGCTTTAGGCGTTTCTTTTTTCAATTTCATGATTATAAATATAGAGAATCAACTTCAATTTACCGAAGAAAATACAATGAATTCTATTTTTTTGATAATGGAAAAAAGTTTGTCTTTTGCTGAAAAAGGTCTAAATAAAGAAAGTGCAAATGTTATAGCTAAAGTTATCTTAGAAAATACAAATTTCGATGCTATAGCATTGACTAATAAAGATGTAGTTTTAGCTCATGTTGGAAGTGGTTCAGATCATCATATTTCTGAATGGCCAATAATAGATCAAATGACCAAAAAAGTTATTAACAGCGGAAGAGAATTAACGATTGTCAATAGAGAAGGGATAAATTGTATAAAAAAGGATTGCCCGTTGTTTTCGTCTATAATTATTCCTATAAAAGACATTAATGGAAAGTTAATAGGAACTTTGAAACTGTATTATTCTAAATATAAAACTATAAAAAATGCTGATCTAATATTTGGTAAAAAGTTAGCTCAAATTCTCTCGTTAATATTGTCAATTTATCAAATTAATAAGGCACTGAAACTAACTACAGAAGAGAAATTGAGAGAATTGATGTCCAATATGAGTCCGCATTTTTTATTCAATACTTTGAACGCTATAAAATATATATCTAAAGAAGAACCAGAAAAAGTTGCTTATTTTATAGATAATTTATCAGATTTACTGAGGTATACTCTACGTGAAAACTCCCAATTGGTTAGTGTAAAAAAAGAGGTTGATTTTACCTTAAATTACCTTACATTAATGAAACTTCGATTTAAAGATAAATTGGATTATGAAATTGATTTTGATGATAATATAGAGGATGAATTAATTCCTCCTTTTTTATTACAACCGTTGGTAGAAAATTCAATAAAACACGGTTTGAAAGACTCAAAATTATTAGTAAAAATTAAAATTGAAAGAAGTGAACAAGGGCTAAAGATTATAGTAAAAGATAATGGGAAAGGTTTTAAAATTATTAGAGATAGCGGAAAAGGTTTATTTTTGATAAAAAGTAGATTAGAGAGCTTATACGGAAGTGATTATAGGTTTAATATAAAACATATTTTATTAGGGGGAACCATGGCGGAAATAATAGTTAAAAATAAATCTGGTGAACGAGTATGATAAAAGTTGCAATTATTGATGATGAATATTACGCCAGGGAGTCTTTAAAAGATTTAATAAATAAAATGAGCAGTTTTGATATAGTTGGTTGCTTTGAAGACGTTGAAAAATTTTTAAAAAGCGATGCTAAAAAGATTACAGACGTTATATTTTTAGATATAGAAATGCCAATAATGAATGGGCTAAAAGCCTCTAAATATCTTGAAAACTATAAAATTGTATTTGTAACAGCTTATTCTGAATATGCAGTTGATGCATTTGAAGTAAGAGCATTGGATTATTTAACAAAACCCATTTCAGAAATAAGGTTTATAGAAACCATAAATAGAATAGAGGAAGTATTTAAAAACGCCAAGGTGAATAAAATAACAGTAAAAAATAATGAAGAAATAATATTTCTCGATATCTGTGATATCTACTATTTTGAATACTTTGAAAAAAAGATAAGAGTGATTACTGAAAACGATGAATATGTGCTGAAACATTTTAAAAATTTAAGTAATTTGGAAAAAGAATTACCCAAAGAGTTTTTAAGGGTACATAAATCTTATATTATAAATTTGAATTATATAGACAGATATATTAATAACCTCAATTCCATTCAGATGAAAAACAATAAAATAATACCAATAGGTAAAACACATATGAAGAATTTAAAAATTAAACTTAATATATAATGTCAAGTAAATTAAACATCTTTTAATAAAAAAAAATAGCCTTTCAGGCTATTTTTTTTAACGTTTAAGAAGCAAACAGTCTTTTTGTACGTATAATAAATACTTAGAACTTCGCTTAATTTTCTAAAATACCTAATAGAGAAAATCCAAACTTCAGACTTTAATTTAATAAAACGACCACAAGGTGGAATTCCTTAAGATTGTACAAAAATTTTAAAAGGAGGGATTACAGTGAATTCTTTGGTTTTGGCCTTGGTTGCTTTTTTTGGTTATTGGTTAGCTTATATCACTTATGGTAAGTGGTTGTCAAGAAAGATTTTTGGTTTAAATGACAAAAATCTGGTACCCTCAAAAGAATTTGAGGATGGCGTCGATTACGTTCCAACGAAGAAACATATCCTTTTTGGGCACCATTTTACAACGATTGCAGGGACAGGCCCTATAGTTGGTCCTGCAATTGGTGTTATATGGGGTTGGGTGCCAGCGTTTTTGTGGGTCGTATTGGGACCAATTTTTGCTGGAGCAGTTCATGATTTTACGTCATTAGTTGTTTCAGCAAGAACTCAAGGAAAAACTCTCGGTGAACTAACCGGTGACCTGATTAATGAAAGAACAGCAAAAATTTTCCACCTCTTAATTCAATTTTTGTTGTGGATAGTTGTAGCAGTGTTTGGAATGATCGTAGCTTTATTATTCAACATGTATCCAGAATCTGTAATTCCAGTATGGCTGGAAATTCCCATCGCTATGTGGTTAGGTCATATGGTTTATAACAAAGGTAAAAAAGATACCGTTTATTCGATAATCGCTATTATTTTAATGTATGTTACTATATTTATAGGTCTTTTGGTGCCAATAAAGGGGATTTCAGTGGTAACTTGGATTTATATTTTAATGGCCTATGTGTTCATAGCGTCAGTTTTACCTGTACATAGGTTATTACAGCCAAGAGATTATATCAATTCACATGAATTGTTCATAGCTTTGGTGTTGTTGATGCTGGGTGTTTTTGTAGGGCATCCACCAGTTGTCGCGCCTGCGTTTTACTCCGTTCCAGATGCTCCCCCATTGTTTCCCATCTTATTTATAACTATTGCATGTGGTGCTATCTCTGGTTTTCATAGCCTTGCAGCTTCGGGTACTACTGTAAGGCAATTAGAAAAAGAAACAGACTCACATCTAATAGGGTATGGTGCAATGCTATTAGAAGGTGCACTTGCAGTAATGATTATTATAGCAGTAACAGCTGGGATAGGTATGAACGGTGGTGGAGTAGAGGCTTTTTCATCGCATTATAGTTCGTGGGCATCATCTAGTGGTTTAAGTGCAAAATTAACTGCTGTTATAAATGGTTCTGCTAACCTAATGAATTCATATGGTATTCCGTTAGATCTCGCTAAAACGATCATGGCTGTTTTTATCGTTTCATTTGCTGGAACAACAATGGATTCAGCAGTAAGGATGCAAAGGTTTGCTCTAGTGGAATTGTTTTCCACAAAGAAGGGAGATGTGGTGATAAAACCGTTAAAAAATAGGTATGTTACTACAACATTTGTTATTTTAGCAGCTATTGCACTGTCAATGTCAGCTGAAGGGGGTACAGGTGCTTTATTACTATGGCCTGCATTTGGTGCCCTGAACCAATTGTTAGCTGCCTTGGCATTATTAATAGGTACTGTTTACTTAGTTAAGAAGAAAAAGCCATTTTGGATTACGGGATTGCCGATGTTATTTATGTTAGTAGTGACTCTATCTGCAACAGTAATAAACTTAAATAGCTTCATTAAAGCGCAAAATGGTTTATTGATATTTGTTTCAATTTCAACACTTATCATAGCATTATGGATAACGGTAGAAGGATTCATCGAAATTGGTAAGGCATTGAAAAAAATCGATAATTAGAAAAAACATAGGGTCTGCTTTTAAAGACCCTATGTTTTTTTCTCAATCAATTTTTATTGAAGGCATCCCTTGTGTGTCTAATAATTATTCATTGAATTCTATGAGCCCTAAATCTCCATCTTTTCTTTCGTAAAGCACACTGATAGCGTCATTTTCTGGGTTTCTGAAAACGAAAAATGAATGTCCCAAAAGTTGCATTTGTAACATTGCTTCTTCCACATTCATAAGAGTTAAGTCAAAATTTTTTGTTCTCACGATTTTAGGGGCATTTGGTTTTTCTTCACTCTCTGTTTTACTTTCATCATTGAAATTAAGATCATTGATGTTGGCATTTAGGAAGTTTTGTTCTATTTCCATACGCACTTTTTTATCTGTTCTACTTTGTTCTTGCAAACGATTTTTTAGCTCTCTGATTTTTCTTTCGAAAGAATCAGTTACCTTATCTATAGCTTCATAAAGATCGTTGCTTCTTTCTTCTACTTTTATGATCTTGTTTAAAGCTTTAATGTGGGTAGTTATTTCAACTTTGTACATGCCTCTCTCTTTTGTGATTCTGACGTCAGAAGGAGAGACGATATCAGGATGTTTTTTAAGAAGATGGTCTGGTTTACTCATCCTTTTTTCGATATAATTCTCTAAAGCTTCTGTGAGTTCTACTTCCTTTGTATAAACTTTATACTCCATCTAAATCACCTCCAGATTTGAATAGTTGTTGTACTTGTCTTTAGTGTGTATCCATATTTTGACGTTAAACATGAAACGACGTTTTCATAACAATATTTATACTAATGTAGTGGGAGGATTAACATAAATTTTGATATCTCTGTAATATGTTTTAAGCGTTGAGAATAAAAACTCATGATTTTTCTGTTTGCTTTTTATAATGATTTGATACCTGTAATTTCCCCTTAATTTGGAAATGATAGGCACAACCGGGCCTAATATTTCAAAATCATCCTGATTTTCAATTCTATCCAACTCTTCGACAATTTCATTCGCTTTAGCTTTTGCTTTATCAACAGAAGGGTTGTTCACTAAAATCAAAAACAAGGTCACGAATGGAGGATATCCGTATATTTTTCTTAGTTCAAGATCATTCTCTGCAATCAGATCAAAATTATGATCAATTAAAGATTTATAAATATTACTTTCTGGTTGAAAACTTTGAATGATAACTTTGCCTTTTTCTTTTCTGCCAGATCTCCCAGCAACCTGCATAAGCAATGAGGCTGTACTTTCCTGAGCATTGTAGTCAGGGAAGTTGATATATCTATCAGCATCAAGAATGACTACTAAATCCAAATCTTGAATATCTAAACCTTTAGTGATCATCTTAGTTCCAACAATGATTTTTTTCCCGGGTTCTTTAATGAAATTAAAAGTGTTTTTTAGGTCTTTAAATGTTTTTATAACCGTTCTATCTACTCTTACCAAGGGTTGTGAAGGGAACATTTTAGCTAATTCAGTCAAAACTCGTTCAGTTCCAAAACCTCTGGATTGTAGTTTAAACCCTCCGCATTTCGGGCAAAAATTTGGTAATTCACTTTCTTTCCCACAGTAATGGCAACTTAATTTTCTGTCTTTTTTATGAAAAGTTAATGAAACATCGCACTCATCACATTTAAATATATATCCACAATCGCTGCAAATTACGTAATTGGCATAACCTCTCGTTGGTGTAAAAACAATTATTTTTTTATTTTTTTTCAAAGAGATTTCTATATTTTCTACTACCTTTTTACTGAATATCCAGTTGTATTTTTCATCCTTTTTCATATCAACTATCTGTACCTCAGGCATTTCCGTGAAGTATCTTGTTTTTATTTTTTCAAGATAAAAAGAGTTCGTTTTCGCCATGTATAGATCAACCATCCGTGGGGTAGCTGATGAAAGTATTAGTTGAATATCTTCTAACTCTTTTCTAAAACAGGCTGTATCTATCGCATCGTAACTAACGTTTTCTATCTGATAGTAAGATTGATCATGTTCTTCATCGATTATTATCATTTTCAAATCTTTCATGGGTATAAAGATGGCACTTCTTGTCCCTATGACTAAGTCCAATTCACCATTTGCTGCTTTATACCATGTCTGTACTCTTTCACTACTTGTAAGCCCAGAATGGTAAAATGCAGTATTGTAATTAGCGAACCGTTTTTTTAACCTGTTCATTAGCTCTGAGGTTAAGGAAATTTCTGGAACCAAAAGAAGTACTTTTCCACCATTTTTCAAAATAGGCTTAGCCACTTCGAAAAATACTTCCGTTTTACCGCTACCTGTAACTCCGTACAATAAATGAGGTTTGTCAGGATTTACCTGTATTGATTCAACTGCTTGTCTCTGTTCTTCATTTAAAGAAACTTCTATATTTTCTTCACAAGATGTTGAACTTTCTGATAAGTCTATTATACCTTTTTTCCATAATGTATTCAAAACTGTGGAACCTTTTTTCACAATACCTTGTGAGTATAGATCGCTTTCTAAGGTCTCACCGTTTAAGGAGAGATAGTTTATTACCTCTCTAGCAGATTTTGATACATTGAACTTCCATGTCTCTTTTAAGTCCATTTTTAAACTAACAAACTTATCTATTTTTTTTGTGAATTCTTTTCTATATAGTTCTATCTCAATTAAATTCGAATCTAAATATTCCCTTAACTGCTTGTTGGCTTTTGAAGGGTTATTAAAAGATTTTAAAAATTGTTTATAAAAAATAGGTTTTTGAATTGGGGAAAAAGACCTTTTTGGTATAATTCTCAGTTTATATATATCTGAGGAAACAGGAGGAAAAAACAATCTTGCAACTTCTCCAATAGGTGCCATAAATTTGGAGCTTACCTTTTCCATAAGTTTGATGTGACTTTCATTTAAAAAACTCTTATTATCCAATGGAAACGCGATCTCTTTTATTTTGTTGAATTCAGTACTTTCAGTTTCTTTGTAAATTAGTCCAGAAAGGAATTTACCTCTTAAATCAACGATAACCCTTTGACCTATCTCTAATTTTTTGTCACTTTTGTAGGTAAACCCATTAAAAACCATTTGCCCTATGGGAATAACTTCATAATAATACATCAAAAACCTCCAACTTTATTCACTAACAAGTACAAGAAAACTTTTACCTGGCATTTTCTCTATAGTATCGAAGCTTTTCCCAGTGAAAATATCTATGTAATTTCCGTACAAGTCATACTCGATTTCAATTTGAGAATCTTTAGAATTTAGTGCAATTATAATGTTCTCTGATTGATATCGTCTTTCATAAATTAGAACACTTTCATCGGCATACAGTACTGTATAATCACCTTTTCTCAAGGCATTACTTTTTTTTCTTAATTCGGCGAGCTGAGAATATAATTCTAAAATTTCCATATTCCATTTGTTATCATCCCAGTAAAATGGAACCCTGCAGAATGGATCTGTGGTCCCTGTCATGCCTATCTCATCACCATAATATATTAGAGGAGAGCCGATAAACGTCATTTGAAGAACAACAGCTAATTTCATTCGCTCCGTATCCTCACCGAAGGCGGTTAGAATTCTTTCTGTATCATGTGAACCTAAAAGGTTCCACAACCCATGCAGTACTTGTGGCGGATATTTGTGTATATATGCATTGGTGGTATTAACAAAATTAATAGACTTTCCACCTTTAGCATAAGCAATAGCTGCATCTCTGAAGATGTAATTCATAACCGAGTCGAAGCTTGGATCTTCAAAATAAGAAGTGGCATCTCTCCAAAATTCTCCCACAACTAAAGCTTCTTGGTCTATATTTTTAATATTCTCGTAAAGAGCTGACCAATAAGCTTCAGGAAGTTGATCAACCGCATCCATTCGCCATCCATCTATACCAAAACTCATCCATTTACCAATTACCTGATTTATGTATGCCCTTACCTCGGGATTTTCGTTGTTTAATTGAGGGAGATCAGCGTATCCATGCCAACCTTCGTAACTTTCTGTCGATTTTTTGATAGGAAATGACTTAATATAATACCAATCCAAATAATCGGATTTTTCTTGTTTGAGAAAGTTTTCTTTCATAGCGAAAAATTCAGTTCCGGTGTGATTAAAGACACCATCTAATATTACTTTGATATCTGATTCATGTAATACTTTCAATATATTAGAAAAGACCTCATCATTACCAAAAGAATCATCAATTCTTAGATAATCAGTTGTATCGTATTTATGAGGAGTCTCGGCTTCAAAAATGGGATTGAAATAGATTGCTTCCACTCCTAAATATTTAAAATAATCAATTGAGTCAATGACTCCTTGAAGATCCCCACCATAAAAACCAAAAGAAAGAGAATTTCTGTTGTGTGGACCATTCCAACTGTATGTTCCTTTAGGATCATTTGAAGAATCACCATTTCTGAACCTATCAGGAAATATTTGATAATAGATCCTTCCTTTTGACCACTCGGGTATATCAAAATATGAAATTATAGGATGGTTAAAGTCGAATTCAAAAAATTCTTCAGATCTGTTGAAACCGTATATTATTTCTTCCCCATCGTAAATTAAAAATCGATACTTTAAAACTTCTGATTCTGTAAATATGTGAAACCTATAAAGAATGGTATTATTGAATTCTATTACGGACTTTTGTACGGATGAGGCGTTAGCCTGTAGTTCAACGTCTTCAACATCATTTTTTTCGAATTCTATTGAAAGATATATTTCTCCCTTTTGTACTGGATTTATGTATCTTCTTTGGTTATCGAAATAAAAGTTTTTAACTTTTCCATCCCCAACTTTTGAAAAAACATATGCCTCTTGAACGGTACGTACATTGAAGATTTCTCCGCTATATGCTGTTATCTTATCGTTTTGAAAATCTATCGTTCTTTTACCATCTACGATGAATTTATAGAGGTATTCACCAGGCTCTAAATTAACGTTATAACGCCACAGGCCTGTGAAGCTTTTTTCCATCGGTACCGGTTCAAAGTCGTTAAAACTCGCAACTAAATAAACAGAAGTAGCTTCTTTTGAGTATAAAAAAGAAGTATTTACTGAAAAAGAAACAACAACAGAAAAAATTATCGTTATAAGGAAAACTAATTGTTTCATGAGTATAACCCCCTAGATAAAAAGAAGTTTACTGGCTTGAGATAATTTAAATGTGGTGTTTCCATACTGTAACCCTTTATAATCAAAAGACTATCTTCTTCCCATCTTAGTTTTCTGATCTTATACTTTATTAACGAACCGTTTCTACTTTTTCTATTACCTTCTTGCCCAAATTAACGTAAGAGCTAGTTACTTCAGGGGTTCCGAAGTAAGCAACGGGTTTACCAGCATCCATGTTTTCCCTGACAGTCGAATCCAAAGGAATTTGTGCAAGTAATTCTAAATTGTATTTTTCGGCTAAAACTCTTCCTCCACCTTCACCAAAAATGAAGTGTTTAGTCTTACAATTTGGACAGATAAAATATGACATATTTTCAACTATCCCGATAATTTGTTTGTTCATTTTTTTCACAAAATTAATAGCCCTCTCCACGTCGTCTTGCGAAACGACAGAGGGAGAAGTTACAATCAAAGCACCCTTAATCTTTTCCACGTTTTGAAAAACCGTTAGAGGTTCATCTCCGGTACCTGGGGGTGCATCAATAATAAGATAGTCCAATTCACCCCAAGCAACATCACCAATAAATTGCATTATAGCGCCTGTTTTTAAAGGGCCTCTCCAGATAACAGCATCATTATCGTTATCCAGAAATTGGGAAATAGAAATAACCTTTATTCCGTGTACTTGGGGAGGAAGTATTTCCTCCCCAACTGCAGAAATTTTAGCCTCCCTACCTCCCAACATTCTTACTACATCCGGACCATGTAAATCAACATCTAAAAGGCCTACTTTTCTACCCTCTAGAGCCAAAGCTACCGCTAAATTCACTGCGACGGTAGTTTTCCCAACTCCTCCTTTACCGCTCATAACCATAATAACGTTATCGATATTTTCAAGCTTTTGAGAGACCTTCTCTTTTCTTTCCTTTAAGTTAGCCATTCTATTCCTCCCAACAATCATTGTACTTATATTTACTCAACGATCTTTACTTCGTAAGTAATCTCTGTAGAACCTCTAAAAGTAGCGCTTGCTCCACAATATTTTTCTTGTGAAAGTTGAGCGGCTCTTTCCAATTTATCTATGGGTAGATCCTTCCCCTTAAATTCGTAAATTATATGAATCTTCGTATATTTTTTGGGATGTTCCTCACTTCTTTCTGTTAATATTCTCAAATTTAATTCATCGTACTTTACTTTCATTTTGTTTAGAATAGTTACTACGTCTATTCCTGTACATCCTCCTAAGCCGGCAATTAAGTACTCCATGGGGCGCGCAGCCGAATCATAACCAAGGTTCTCTGGGGCTGCGTCCACATGAACATCATGACCAGATGGTGTTTTCATGTAAAAATGACTTCCGTGTGTGTTTTGCAGTAAAAATTCAGACATAATTAACATCTCCTCCATTTTAGTATTATTTTACAATTTTTAGAAACTCTAAAATTTTATATATAGCACCATTCGTCTCACACCCTATACCAATATTGGTCCTTATAGGATTTCTTCAAACATTTGTCATCTTCATTTTATTTATGAAGTGTCTGAGTTCAATTCTTTCTAATAATACATTATATCATGAAAAAGTGATTTATAAATTGAAATTACGTTTCGATAGGTTTCAATCTTGCCATGAAATGTCTTAGAATTTTAGGCTCGTATGTGAATTCTAATCCTTTGAGTGAGGTAGATATATCTTTTACAGCTAACAATCCTTCAGCAACGTAATCAAGGTGCGTGTAAGTATAGACTCTTCTTGGGATGGCTAATCTCAAGAATTCAAAAGGAGATTCAAGTTGTTCACCAGTCTGAGGATCACGCCCCATCATTAATGATCCAACTTCTACACCACGAACTCCAGATTCTAAATAAAGTGCGTTCGCCAATGCTTGAGCTGGAAATTGGTAATAAGGTATATGAGGAAGCATCTTTTTAGCATCCACAAAAACAGCGTGTCCTCCAGCTGGATATTGAATTGGTACTCCACCCTCTCTTAACCTATCTCCCAAGTATTTTACTTGTTTTATTCTATAATCCAAATAATCAAATTGAATTCCTTCTTTTAAACCTCTTGCCATGACTTCCATATCTCGCCCAGCTAAACCACCATATGTAGGGAATCCTTCTAAAGGAACAAGAGCTGCTTTTACTTGATTAAACAGAGCTTCATCTTCTTTAATCCCAATTAATCCACCTATATTTACTATGGCGTCTTTTTTTGCACTCATGGTGAATCCATCGGCATAACTAAACATCTCTTTCACTATTTCTTCTATGGATTTTTCAAAATATTCTTTTTCTCTTTGCTTTATAAAATAAGCATTTTCAGCGTAACGAGCCGCATCCAGAAATACACGAATCCCATATTTATTGGCTATTTCACTAACTTGCCTTATGTTTTGCATAGAAACAGGTTGCCCACCTGAACTGTTACAGGTAATAGTTATTATTATAAAAGCGATATTATTGCTCCCTTTATCTAAGATAAATGATTCCAATTTTTCTAAGTCAAAATTTCCTTTAAAGGGATGATAGGTATCTGTATCAAGAGCCTCTTCTATAACTATATCAACAGGCTGGCCTTTAGCTAATTCGACGTGTGCCCTAGTTGTATCAAAATGCATGTTACTCAAAACATATTGACCAGGTTTTTTAATTAAAAGGGGGAATAAAACCTGTTCTGCTCCTCTTCCTTGATGAGTGGGTACAAAATAGTTGTAATCAAAGATTTCTTTACTTGTTTCCCATAAATGGTAGAAACTCTTACTTCCCGCGTAAGATTCATCTCCCAACATCAATCCTGACCATTGATTATCGCTCATTGCTCCAGTACCGCTGTCGGTCAACAAATCAATGTAGACTTCTTCTGATTTCAATGCAAATAAATTATAGCCCGTCCTTTTTAAGGCTTCTTCTCTTTCTTTTCTAGAAATTTTTTTGATGGGTTCCACCATCTTGATCTTGAAAGGTTCTGGGTCAGCTTTTTTACCCATTTTTCTCCCCCTTTATTAGATTTTTTCTGCTACACATTTATTTTACCATATTTTAATTTTTTACATTACTTGACGAAAGGAATTAAATATAGTATAATTTATCTTGAAAATGCAGGTGTAGCTTCAGTCGGTAGAGCGCCGCCTTGGTAAGGCGGAGGTCATGGGTTCGAGCCCCATCACCTGCTCCAGAAAATTAATGCGGATATAGCTCAGTGGTAGAGCACTTGCTTGCCAAGCAAGGGGTCGTGGGTTCGAATCCCATTATCCGCTCCAAAACCCGGGTGTAGCCCGGGTTTCACTTTCTGAAAGGAGAAAATCGAAATGGAGTTTCAACTGAGAGATGTTGAATCTGGACAAGTATACCATGCTGATGAAAACACAAAATTTATTGATATAGCAAAAAAATTCGAAAAGACCTCCGGGAAACAGGTTTTATACGTGAAATTTAACAACGACATTAAGGAATTGTTCAGCAAAGTATCTAAAAGTGGAAGCATACAGTTTTGTGATATTACAACGCTAGATGGAGTGCGTATTTATAGGCGAGGACTTTTCTTTGTTTTGTATATTGCATTGAAAGAAATCAATCCAGAAGACAGGTTTTATGTGAATAATACCCTCAACGATGCTATGTATTGCGAATTTAAATCTGGAGAACCTTCGGAAGATTATTTATTGTTAATAGAAAACAAGATGAGGGAGATCGTTGAAAAAGACATTGTTTTTGAAAAGAAAACTATAGACAAATTCGATGCCATAAAGATGTTTAAGGAGATAGGAGAAGAAGATAAGGCTTTACTTTTCAAATACCGAAAGAAAAGTACCGTTAATGTATATTACGCTGGCAAACATTTTAACTACTTTTATGGATACCTTCCGTATTCAACAGGATATGTTAATAAATTCAAATTGAAAAAGGTTGAAAAGGGTTTCGTCATAATTCATCCCACAAACCGTTTCCCATGTGATGTTCCAGATTATAGTTATTCTCCTAAGTTATTTGCAACCTTTGAAGAATACAAAAATTGGTTAGATATTATGGAAATAAAAACAGTTGGAGAATTAAACTCTATAATTTCTCAAGGTGCCGAAAGGGTAAGAGAGATCATTCGTGTAGCAGAAGCTTTACATGAACAAAAATATGCCCAGATAGCTGATGAAATAGTAAATAGAAAAAATATAAGATTGATAACGATAGCTGGGCCATCTTCTTCTGGAAAAACAACAAGTGCTAGGAGAATCGCCTTACATCTTAAAGTTCATGGGTTAAGGCCAGTTCCAATATCTTTAGATGACTTTTTCCTAGAGCGAGAGAAGACGCCAAGAGATGAAAACGGTAATTACAACTTTGAAAGTATAAATGCCTTGGATTTAGAATTGTTCAACAAAACAATGATTGATCTGATAAAGGGAAAAGAAGTTATACTCCCAAAATTTGACTTCAAAACTGGTACAAGATTTTGGCAAGATGAAACTTTAAAAATAAAAGAAAATCAACCCATTATTATAGAAGGTATTCATGGCTTGAACGAACTGCTAACCAATTCTATTCCAAAAGAACAAAAGTTTAAAATCTATGTGAGCTCTTTAACTCAAATGAATTTAGACAGTATGGATAGAATTCCTACAACGGATACTAGACTTATAAGAAGGTTAGTGAGAGATTATTACTTTAGAGGTTATTCTGCTGAAGATACATTAAAAATTTGGCATTCAGTAGTAAAAGGCGAACATAAAAATATATTTCCTTTTCAAGATGAAGCGGACATTATGTTTAATTCTCACCTAGTTTACGAGCTCTCGGTTTTGAAGTTATTTGCCGAGCCTCTATTGCTAACTATTGATAACTCTCATCCTGAATATACAGAAGCTAAAAGGTTACTCAGATTTTTGGATTATTTTCTTCCAATCACGGAACTCGACGAAATACCCAAAACTTCAATAATAAGAGAATTTATAGGTAAAAGTACTTTTAGGTATTGATTTAGATATATACGTTATACCGACTTTATTAAGTTGACTTTACTTTTATAAAATATTTTCTTTCTTTGAAAAGTTAAATTCTCCTTATGAATGCTAGATTTCAAAAACCTTCCACAGCAAATTCTAGTTTTTATTATACTTTTTGGCTATCTCAAAAATTGTGTCCTCTGATTGTACAAATCAGAGGACTTTTTTGTTTTATAATCAGTCTGAAATGGCGTGTTAGATCATAATTAATTGTCATCGAAATAGGGTAATGGTTAGATAGTATTTATGTCATTGAAATTGATGGCTGTATAATAAAAATGGTTGATGAGGTACTTGACAAAAGGGGTAAAAAAAAGATATCACTCCTCATAGAACAAAAAACAAAAAAATAAAAAGAGAGAGAGAGAGGAGCGATATCATAAGCAACAAAATTATAGCACAAATACTGGGTATTGATA
>NZ_JAHC01000028.1 GCF_002924625.1 Petrotoga sibirica DSM 13575
TTTTCCTCTTTTTCTTCCTCTTTCTTTTTTTTTCCTTCTCTCTTTTCTTTTTTTCTTGATAAATAATCCAATTTGGCCTGGTGATTATTATTATAACTACACTAAGGCGGAATAACAATCCCGCTAAAATACGGTTCAACATAATTTATAGGACTTTCACCGCTTAGCTATTGCCCATGCTGGGCGCACCTTAAAAAAGGAGACATGTGTTTTGCATGTCTCCTTTTTTCGTAATGATTAACCTTTTACAGAACCTTGTGTTAATCCTCCTATTATCCATTTTTGGAGAGACAAGAATAGAACTACCATAGGAATGGCTCCCAATAGTGAGGCTGCGGTGAACAATCCCCACTCTGTTTCGTAAGGTCCTGACGAGAACGATTGTAATCCAACGGCATAGGTATAATTTGATTCGCTTTGTAATATTATCCTTGCCATAACAAACTCGTTGAATATGTTCATGAAGGTAAGTATCATAACAACCGCTATTATAGGTAAAGATAGAGGCAAAACGATCCTCCAAAAGGTTTGGAACCTCGTAGCACCGTCTATCATTGCGGATTCTTCCAAAGAATCTGGGATAGTGTCATAGTAACCCTTGAACAACCACATGTTGTATGCGATTCCTCCCATGTATGCAAAGATCAATCCATCCAAGGAATCCAAACCCAATACTCCAAAATAATCACCCATAAATTTCAATATGCCATAAATTGCTATCATAAACATTACTGCTGGGAACATCTGAATTATCATCAAGAAGAATAATCCCTGCTTTCTTCCTACAAATCTCATTCTCGAAAAGGGATATGCTGCAATGGAGGTTATTAAAACCGTTAATACTGAGGTTATACCTGCTACCATTATGGAATTTAGAAGCCAACGCATGAACGGTTTTCTTATTTTTGCTGACCAATCTTGTTGCAACAAGTAAAGATCTTTATCAATATTCCTAAGTTTGGACTTTAATTCGGGAGAATCTATGTAATTCGATAAATCACTTACTATCCTCGAAGCACGGGCTATATCTGCAGAAGCCTTACCATATTGTGTGTTGTAAAGTTTTTGAATCTCTGAAAGCGGTATTATAGTTGTGACATTACCACCTTGATTCAAAGTAAGATATTCAGTGAGATTTGTTTTAAATATATTAATATTTTCTTCCATTTGATTTTGGATAACCGTTAACTTTTCTCTTCCTTGGTCGAACCTTCGTTTTGATTCCAACAGATTGTTGTACCAATTCATTAATACGTATCTGTTACGATCGGGAGTAAAATACGGATAATATTTTGAACTCACGAAAGATGCGTAATTTACTGATTCAAAGTTGTTAGATATTTCTTGATTGGCACTTTCCAAATAAACTAACAAAAAAGGAATGTTTTGTATCTTTTTTAAGTTACTCAACATTTCTTCATTTTCTTGTTTGAGTTGGGTAAGCGTTGTTTGAATTTCGTTCTTTTGTTCTCTTAAAGTATTTAACTGGGCACTGTATTGGGCTAATTGCTGAGTATTTGAACTGTATTGTGATGTTAATGCAAGCAATTCATCTATGTTTTCAGAAAGCTTTAAAGTCGAACTTTTTGCCGATTGATAACCTGGTAAAATTGATTTTGAATCTTTTATGGCGTATATTTTTGTGAAGTTATCGTTTAAAAATTGATAGACTTTAGTGAAAAGTGCGAGGGTTTCTACAAATCCATTTTCTATGAACATGTCGATAGAATTTAAATCCTCGAAAGCAAGAGGAAAAATCTGGAAAGATTTTTGAACGTTATCGTAAAAAGATTTGTCTTCCCCAAATAATGGTGTCTTTCCTTTAACATTCGTTAAGTCTTGTCCACTTAATATGTTATAAGCAGCATTTAACCGTTCTTTTTCGACTATGAATATATCAAACAACGCAGATAGGCTGTTGTATATTTCACTGTTTTGTCTTTCTAAAAGGGACTGCTGTGAATTGATTTGGGATATTTGTGAATTTATATTGTTTAATTCTGCTTCTAATTGGGATATTTGACTTATGGACTGACCATATAATTCGTTGGCTTGTAATTGAATATCTTCTTGTACCTTTTCTATTTCTGTTTCAATTGAATCCCATCTTTCAGACAATGATAAAATGCTTTCCTCAAACCTTTCAGCTTCGGGTTCTTCTTTCACCCATCTTCTATATGTTCTTACCCTCCAAGCAGAAGTTTTCAGAGGTATTTGTAGTATCGTATTTACCGTTTCTATATAATATTCACTATCTTTATTCAAAGAACTTTTTTCCCAGTTAGTTATTATTTCTTTTCTTTGAGTAAAATACTCACTTAGCAACGTTTGCAATTGTGTAGGGTCAACGTTTATTCCCATGCTTTGGGATAGATTTAATACTGTGGTTAACTCTTCTTGTAAGGTTTGATAATCTTCTTTTCTTATGTTGTTTATTTTGTTAAAAAATTGGTCTTTATTCTGAGTTTCATAAATTGTGAATATCTCATTATACGAGCTTTCTAAATCATCGAAGTTCTTTTGAGTTTCGGTAAAATATCCTTCCAAACTGGATATGTACTTCGTTGCTTTGTTTTGTGCTTCTGATGTAGATAGCCCACTGTATCCTCCGACATACGAGCTAAGAGAATTGAGTTCGTTTATTAACTCAGGAACATTTGGAGTTTGAAGTATTAAATCCTTATAATTATTTACAGTCAATCTGTTCGAAAAAAGTTTTGTAGAAAAGGCAGCATTATCTCTTCTTATCGATGTAGATATCAACCAGACAAAGGGAAATAGTATTACAACAACACAGATTATTAGTATGATATGCCTTAAAGTGTAATTTTTCTTTTCGATCATGGCCATTATCTACTCACCTCTTCGAATGAACCTGAGAATCTAAAGTTAAAGTAGCTAAATACTGCTATTATTGCGAATATGATCATCGAAATAGCAGAGGCAAATCCAAAGTCTTGCCCATGTGACCCTTCAAAGGCTAATTTATATACGTATGATATCAATATGTCTGTTGAACCCGCTGGTGTGCTCGTCCCTGCCATTGCTGGTCCACCACCTGTAAGTAGATAGATTAATGTAAAATTATTGAAATTGAAGGCAAAACTCATAACGAGTAATGGAGCAACAGCAACCATCAAAAGCGGTAATGTAATCTGTTTGAACTGTTTCCATCTGGTGGCACCATCTATAACGGCTGCTTCGTATAATTCACCTGGAATACTTTGTAAGGCACCAAGGCTTATGGTCATCATGTAAGGAAATCCCAGCCACGTATTCGTTATCAATATCGCCACTTTTGCCCAAAATGGATCGTTCAGCCATTTTACGGATTCTATCCCTAAACTTCCCATTAGGAATTTGTTGATGACCCCGTACGTTTCGTTGAAGAATCCATTTCTCCAAACCAACACAGAAATAAAAGCTGGTATCGCCCACGGTATTATTAGTAAAGTTCGGTACACTACTTTTCCTTTTAGGTTTACATCGTTTAGCACTAGAGCAAATGCGAGTCCTACTACAAAAGTGAATAAAACACTTAAACCTGCGTAGGCAAAATTCCAACCGAAAATTTTAAAAAATGGTCCAGAAATTCTTGGATCGGTTATTATTTTTGCAAAGTTTTCTCCACCTATATAGTCTTTGTATCCTATTAATCTGTACAATTCACCATTCTCATTGTAATCCCAAAAAGCAAAGTCTCTTTCAACTAATTCTTTGTTGGTAAGCGTGTTCACCAAAACTGTTTTGTATATCTCTCTTTCTCCGTCAACTATAGCCTTAACCGATGTATCGTAAACCCTATAGGCTTCTGAAAATTTTTTGAATATTGTTGAACTAGAGAGACGGAAGTTTTGACCTTTCAGCACCAAATTTAAAGACTTCAAATAATTTTGTCTCAATACAGAGTTGTAAAATGCTGAATTAGTGGAGGTAAGTGGATCAACTGGAGAATAAAAATACGTGTATCTGATTTCTCCATCTTTTTCAATGGCCATTATTGAATCATTTCCACTGGTTCCTAAACTTTCCGTGGGGCGTATTATTTTGTAAGTGGCATTGTTTACAGTTATTTGATCTCTTTCAACTGGGAACAATTCTGATTCGGCATATATTAGGTTACCTCTCGAATCGTACTCTAAAGTTACGGGTTTTTCGGATAAATACATATTTTTTTCGTCATATAAAAGTAATAAAAAGTCTTCGGTTGGTTTGTATTGCTCATCGTATCTGACGAATACTTTGAAATCATAGGTTTTAGGATTTTCCGGTTCAAAGTAGTACGTGGGATCTGTGAGGAGAGTATCAATAGCGTTAGTTCTAGTGAATAAATGTCCTGTCCCGTAATTGGTGAATGAGGTATCTATTGTATAATAAATTGGATATATAGTTAAAATAAAGAGAAAAAGCAGAGCAGGTAATGTATACCTATAGGGGTAAGCTTTTTTAGAAAAAATCGCCCAATCTGTCAATACAAGAAAAATACTTATAACTACGGCCAATCCATAGTTGGCAAGTATGAATAGAAGAAGTATTGCCCATACTAGGAGTGCATTCATCACCCCAATGAATATCCATATTAAAAACGTAGTGAATTTGTTCATGAGTGCCCCTCCCAAAAATTTTCGCTTTAAAAAAAGGAGAGGGGATAACCTCCCCTTTTTATTGGTTAAACTTGTTATATTTTAATCTTAAAAGATCAAAAATTTAAAGTTTTAAAGCAGCTTTTATCTTTGAAACGGCATCGTTAAGAGCATCTTCTGGTGTTTGTGTTCCGTTTATAATGTTGTTTAGAGCATCACTCATAGGTTGCCATACAGATTGCATTGCTGGTATATTAGGCATTGGTATACCCCCTGCGGCGCTTTCTGTAAAGGCAGCAACCATGTCACCAGGTACTGGCCCGCCTTGTTCATCTACTATTTTTGCTACATCCAATCTTGAAGGACCTCTCGGGTCAGCTATATAAAATTGATATATTCCTTCAGCTGTTGCTAAGTAATTGATTACAAATTCCATAGCAAACGCCTTGTTTTCTGATCTTGAATTGATCATCATTCCTTGCGAACCAACAAAAGGTCTCATCGGTTTACCTGGTTCAACCTCTATGCTTGTTAGTGGAACTACTCCAAAGTCTATACCCGCATTTATATATGTTTTTACGGACCATGGACCGTTTATCATCATCGCAATTAACCCATCTGTAAACATGGAATCCATAATAGTGTATCCCATACCTTGAGGCATTATACCTTCGTCGAAGAAACTTTTTAAAAGATATCCAGTTTTTATGGCTCCTTCATTGTTCAATCCAATATCGGTTATATCGTAACCAGTTTGAGGATCGTATCCAAACACATATGCACCGTATCCGCTAAAGAAACCATAAGTTTGATAAAAATCGTTAGGAACAACAGCAAAACCAACCGTTTCATCTGTTGTTAACTCTTTTGCTAAAGCCATTAGCTCGTCTATATTTGTTGGAACTTCATCGTCGCTTACATAATCCCTGTTGTATAATAATCCAACTGCTTCGATAGCGTAGGGCAATCCATACAATTTACCTTCATATGTGAATGCTTGAATTCCTGATGGAGCAAATTTGTCAAGTTCAATGGCAGATTTTGGAATAGGTTCGAGTAAACCATTTAATGCTAATTCTCCAACCCAATCATTAGCTCCGACTATTATATCAGGACCTTCTCCTGCCTGTGCTGCGGTTAGAAATTTTGACTTGATATCTCCGAAATTAACCATTTGTACTTCGACAACTATACCAGTGTCCCTAGTAAACTCCTGACCGATTCTTTTCATAAAATCAACTTGTTTTTCTGAAGACCAGACGGTTAACTTTTGTGAAAATAGCGAAAGTGCTCCTACCAACATTACCAAAGTTAAAATTAAACCTTTTTTCATCTTGATACCCCCTTTTGAGTGTTTTTTTCTTTATGGAAACGTTTTTACTAAAATAATTATAACAAATGAATGTACATTTTCCAATCATAATTATTGGTGATTAAAACCGATTAGAGGGGATTATCAAGAATTATTTCCGATTACAAGCGAAAATCTTAGTTTTTAAAAATTTTGCTCAAAAATTCAAATAGGATAAATGACAGTATCTTCTTTTTGAAAGCTCTCAGCCAAGTTTAGATCGATATTAAGAGAACGAACATATTTATTTTTTAAGAATTTTTTACCAACTTCTTTGAATAGAACATAGGTTAATAAGTCTTCTTCATTTTGAGCTAATATTCCTATTTCTTTTTTTGCTTTTTCTAGCTCTGGCTCCAAATCATCTGCCGGTTTATGATCGATGGGCTTTTCATTGTCCAAAGCTAATTTGTATAATTCTTTGTCTACTGGGGCAGGAGGTTTTCCATAAAGACCTTTCAAATAATTTTTTACTTCGTTGGTTATCATCGAATATCTTTTACCTGTTAATACATTTAGAACCGCTTGGACTCCGACGATTTGACTAGTAGGAGTTACCAAAGGAGGATATCCCAAATCCTTGCGAACCCTAGGTACTTCTTGTAGAACATCGTTTAATTTATCTTCCGCTTTTTGGAGTTTTAATTGAGAAATTAAATTAGAAAGCATACCTCCAGGGATTTGAGCATTTAATATTCTGGCATCTATTGATTCCATCTTGACGTCGTATTCACTGTATTTTGATCTTACTTTCCAAAAATGGTCAACCAATCTCATTATTGTTTTTGTGTTTACATCCAAGTCGTATGTGTAGACAAAGGGCTCAATGGCGGGTTCAGATGTGCCATTAGCAAAAGGGCTTAACGCTAAGTCTAGAATATCTGCACCGGCTTCTACTGCCGCAAAATAAGCCATAGAGGCAAGACCGGTTGTTGCATGAGAATGAATATCAACCGGGATGTCGAATTTCTTCTTGATTTCTTTTACCAAATCATATGCATCTTTTGGCTTTAACAAACCTGCCATGTCTTTTATAACAATTGAATCGACGCCCCTTTCTATTAATTCTTTTGTATAATTTAAATAATACTGTAGATTATGAACAGGACTAATGGTGTAACATATAGCTCCTTGAACGTGTATATTTCTTCTTTTTGCAACCTCTATGGATTTTTCCAAGTTGCGAATATCGTTTAAAGCATCGAAAACCCTTATGATGTCCATCTTGTAGTCGGCTACTTTGTTAACAAATAATTCTACCACGTCGTCGGCATAATTTCGGTATCCAACTAAATTTTGCCCTCTTAGAAGCATTTGGATTTTGGTATTTTTTAATTTTTCTCTTATAGTTTTTAGCCTTTGCCATGGATCTTCGTTGAGGTATCTTACGCATGAATCGTACGTGGCTCCACCCCATACTTCCATCGAATAATATCCAACTTGATCGAAGTCTATTAATTGATCTTCAAAATCTTCCATTTTTAATCTCGTTGCGATTAAAGATTGTTGACCATCTCTTAAAGTTGTATCGACTATAAATGGTTTTTTATTCATCTTTTTCACTCCTTTTGTAGAAATTTTTCTTGAATACCTTTAATATGGGAAGCCCTATAATATACGTTGCAACAGCTTCTCCAACTCCTACCCAAAGTACAGAAAAGAAATATGGTACTCCATACAATGGAGCTAAATAAGCGGACACCCCAAAGGCGTTAATCAATATAGGAGGGAGAGGAGCTAAATACTCATTTGGCATTTTCCAAGTTATAACTCCCGCTATCAAGGTCAATGAACTTCCAAACCAGATATCCCAAGCACCCAAACCACCTATTATATTGGCCAACAACGCACCTACATAGATGCCGGGAATGAATGCAGGATCAAGAAAAGGCAGAATTACAAAGGCTTCTGCAATTCGAACCTGTATAGGGCCGAAACTGATAGGTTGAAAGATTATACAAAGAACAACATATAATGCAGCAATTAAAGAGGCTCTAACGACTCTTATTGAATTCATGTTTCCCTCCTGAATGAAAAATTTGGTAAAGTGTTAAAACTTTACCAGGTTATTTTTAACTTAAAGTCTTTATTGATTTAAAAGTTGGTCTATGTTTTCGAGTATTTGCTGCCTTTGATTTACCCTCTCTTTATCAAGGCTTTCTGTATTTAATGAATTCAAGGTATCTTTGATTGTTTCCAAATCTTTCCTTACCGATTCAATGTCACCCGTTGAATTATAGTAGTTTAAAATGTAGGAATAAACTGTTGAATAATAGTCAAAAGCTACATTAGGATCGTCAGGTTTAACTTGGTATAGTCTTCCTATAATCTCTATGGAATCTGGATTCATTTCTCTTAAGGTTAAAAGAGAACTTTCCAGTGCGATGTTCATTTGTTCAATATCGCTATATAATTTATCATATTCGCTTTGGATTTCTTGCTGTGTGAAGATCCCGTAGGTGTCTTGTAAATGAGCTAGTTCACTTAAAGCAAATTCTTTTTGTGCCGCTTCATTACGAAGGTCTGTTGATTCGACGGTGCCTTTGAGCTGACGATAATGCTCTATCTGATTATTTATTTCATCCTTGCTGTATTCAAGAAACTCTGGGTATGATTGAGCTATATTCGAATAACTCTCAAGGTCATTTTTTTGAGAAATTTTCATAGGAAGTAGGTTTTCAACAGTGAAAATATAAGAGACATACCACTCTTCAGGTAACTCATTATCGTTTAATATTGTATTACGGTACTTTTTTTCAACATTTCCTAAGTCATCATAAGATTGAGCTTTATAAATATCATATGCTATTTCTAAGGGTTTGTATGAAGTTACAAAGTCATAATTAGACATATATGGATCGTACCAATTGGTAATCTGGTAGTCCACGTAGTTGGTAGTTAATTTATTTCTTATATCGTTGTCCAGTAATAATTCCTCCGGGGATTCATATATCTTTTTGTCTTCGATTCGCACTATCTGGTACCCCAAGGAAGAACTTATTGGACCAATTATTTCACCAGGAGCTGAAGATAATGACGCTTCAATTATGTTTTCATAAATATCTCCACGTTTTACCCATCCTACCAAGCCACCAACTGAAGCAGTTTGAGTGTCTAAAGAGTTTTCTGAAGCTGCTTGAGTGAAAGAGATCTTATTTTGCAATATTTCAGACTTAATGCTATTGGCTGTGTTTTCATCTGCAGTTACAATCCGACTGATTTTAACTTCGTCAAATTGGCTTTTGAAATTTTCAAAATTATTAGAAACATAGGTTGACAGTTCTTCTTCAGAAAAATTGGAGAAGTAATTTCTTAATTCGTTGATCACCTCGTTTCTATACACTAGGCTGTTTATGAATCCGCGAAAATATTCTTCCTTTTCAAAAAACTGTAAGAAAATTTGTCTTGTGTTCTCACTCCCAATGTATTGATTGTACATCCGATCTGTCTCTTGCGAAATCTTCGCTGCGTCCAATGTTATTCCATTATCGTTTAAAAACTTTTCCATGGCTTTGTATTCTATCAAAACGTCTGTTATACTTATTAGATCTATTGGTTTGTTAAAATACTGATCGTATTGGGGATTTTGACTCAAAATATTTAATAATGTATTATGATACTCCCCCATCAATTGGTCTAATTCCAAAAAGTAAGATTCGTATATTTGCTGCCCGTCCTGTGAAGTTAAATATGCCACTGACTCTGAGAATATTGATACAGAGAGAACTACAAGAATACCAAGTACAACTAAAAGTTTTTTCATTTTGGACCTCCTCTGGTTTGATAATTTTTAATGTTGATCGTTAAGGGCAAGCCCCTTAAGAACCCCAAAACCTAATTTTATTTTAAAAAATTTTCTTACCCAGTGATGCAAACAGGGTTTCATTCTCAATTGTTAAGAAAGATTTTTACTATTTTAGCAAGCCAAAATAGTAATACTTTCATGATATCTTTTAATAATTAAAACAACCTTAAAAATTGTGTCATAAAATTTTGCTGATTCCTTTTAAATATGGTATAATCGAATGAAAACTGTATAACTTTACAGTTAAAAGTAGATTAACCTACCTACAGGAGGGAGGATATATATTGATTTCTTTGAAAGAGAAATTGCTAATGAAAACCCTATACCACAAGTTTAATAATCAACTACCTCAATTGGCAACTGAGATCGGCTACAAAAGAGGAAACAAGAATCTATTTTTTGTTTTTTACGCGCTAAAAGCTAATAGTGAAAAATATGTATCTTACGATCTCATAAAAAATGGAAGTGAGTTCATTTTTACACTTGAGGTTGGAAAAGATAAACATCACCTAAAATTAGAAACAAAGGAAAATTATAAATTTTGTTATTTCGTATCTATCAACGACGAAATGAATATTGATGAATTTGCTCAAATAGAGCCTAAATTAATCAATGAATGATTCTTTCCATTTCTATTTGTTTTATGAATATAGAATAATTATTGTCAATTAAAGCTTTGTACAAGGGATCATCTTCTGGAACCGAGACTAAGACAATTCTATCTTTTATTTTTAAAAGTTTACATGTAATATCTTCAATTATTGCATTGAAAGTGTAACCCTCTTCAATAGGGGAGGCATCGACTATGTAACAGTTATCTTTGTTGAATCCCCATGCCACGTAGCCGCATTTTTTATTGTTGTCGCATATGATTTCATAGTTGTATCTGTTTTCGCTAAGTTTTATGGTTATAGGCTCTCTTTGCCAGTTTAGTTTTCTTTTAAATTTAAATTTTGCTTCAGTAGCCATTTCGTAGATCACATCTGAAGTAGTTTGTTCGTATTTAAAATGAGTATTTGTTGGTTGATCTTTTTCCTTAAAGAAAGAAGCCAGCTCTCTTTTTGCTCTAAAACCATGTTTATTATAAAATCTTATAGACCTTTCATCACTTTGGGCAACTTCTAAAATTATCCTCTCTATCTCTTTCCATTTTAGTGTTTCAATGGTACGAAAGATGATTTCAGAGGCCAATCCTTTTCCCCTAAATTCTTCTTTTACTCCAATTGAATCAATTCTTCCAACATCTTTTCTTATTGATATAATGCTAAATCCTACAGGTATGCCATCAGAAAAAGCTATAAAAGAATTTTCCAAGGAAATAGAGTTTTCTTTCACATCTTTTTCAAAACTCTCCAAATTCCAATTCACTGGGAAAACATAGTCTTTAAACACTTCATTAACAAGTTCGATTACAACACTCGCGGGAACGTTTTTTAATGATTTATAAGTAATCATCGTGCCCCCCTCCTTCCTCTTTACAAACCGAACCACATTATCCCAATTTTCTAATTTTCTACTATAATAATTTTAACATAAAAACCAAAAAATATATAAAAAGGCCACCCATTAGGGTGGCTTATTCGATAATTTCTTTCATAATATTGGCAAGCTCCACGAAGTCTTCAGTTAAGGAGGCACCTCCAACTAAACCGCCGTCTATATCTGGTTTTCCAAAAAGACCCAAATAATTGTTTGGTTTTATGCTTCCACCATACAGTATAGCGGTATTTTCAGCAAACTCTTCGTTGAAGATATCTTTCAAAAGGTCTCTAATAAACTCATGAACTTCTTGGGCTTGGTTAGGGGTTGCAACTTTTCCTGTTCCAATTGCCCACACAGGTTCGTAGGCGATTACGATTGTTCTTGCTTCTTCCTCAGTTAGACCATAAAGAGCTTCTTTAATCTGTCTTTCTACAACGTTGAACGTTAAACCCTTTTCACGTTCTTCTAACTGTTCACCCACACATAGTATGGGTGTTAGTCCGGATACTATTACTTTTTTGAGCTTCTTGTTTATGAGGCCATCGCTTTCTTTAAAGATGTGTCTTCTCTCAGAGTGACCAAGAATTACATATTCCACTCCTATATCTTTCAGCATATTAACTGAGATCTCGCCGGTATAGGCACCTTTATCTTCATAATAAACATTTTGGGCACCTACTTTTATGTTTGAACTGCTTGTGATATCTCTAACCTTCTCAAGAGCTGTGTAAGGGGGGCAAACAATAACTTCAAATTTATCTTCAGTTTTTATCTGTCCTACAAGTTTTGACACAAATTCGGCTGCCTCTGTATTTGTCTTGTTCATCTTCCAATTTGCGGCGAGAATGAATTTTCTTTCATTCAGATTTTTTTTTTCGGATATTGAAGAGATACCCGGCAATTCTTTACCTTCTAAAAACTCTAAAGAAGCGCCTCCGCCAGTTGAAACGTGGGAAAATTCGCTAGCCAAACCAAATTTTTCAGCAGCAGCTGCAGAATCTCCTCCACCTATAATACTTATACAACCTTTTTTGGTTACTTCTGCAATTACATGAGCAACTTCTTTTGTACCGAAAGCAAAATCATCTATTTCAAAAACTCCCATAGGGCCATTCCAAACAATTGTTTTAGCATCAGAAATTTTTTCTTTAAATAATGAAATGGTTTCGGCTCCAATATCTAATCCCATCCAACCTTCAGAAATCCCATCATCTATTTTTACGGTTTTCTTTTCAACACCTGCTTCTATTTTTTGGGCGATAACAGTATCAACAGGTAAAACAATCTCAACACCTTTTGCTTTCGAGTTTTCTAATATTTCTTTTGCAACATTGAGTTTATCTTCTTCTACCAGCGAAGAACCAACGTTTTTACCTAAGGCTTTTAAGAAAGTAAACATCATTGCCCCGCCGATTAATATCTTATCAGCTTTATTCAACAAATTATTTATTACCCCTATTTTGTCGGATACTTTAGCACCACCCAGGATTACTACATAAGGTTTTTCAGGGTTTTCAACGGCTTTTTGCAAAAATTCGATCTCTTTTTCCATCAAAAATCCTGCAACACTTGGGATAAAGTTTGCAATTCCAACATTTGAAGCATGCGCTCTATGAGCCGTTCCAAAAGCATCATTAACATGAAGATCCGCTAAAGAAGCCCAATATTTTGCAAGTTCGAGATCGTTTTTAGTTTCACCTTTTTCAAATCTTGTATTTTCAAGAACTAATACTTCACCTTCTTTTAACTCTGAAACAGCCTCTTCAACTTTTGACCCTCTGGTTTCATCTACAAAATAAACGTTAGTATTTAATAACTCTCCTAATCTTTCGGCTACTGGTTTTAGAGAAAATTGAGGGTCCTTTTCACCTTTGGGACGTCCTAAGTGAGATAGTAATATTACTTTTGCTCCTTTGTCCAAGGCGTATTTAATTGTGTTCAGAGCAGCTTTAATTCTGGTTTCATCGGTTATCTTTCCATCTTTTATAGGAACGTTGAAATCAACTCTCATTATGACCTTTTTGCCTTTTAACTCAACGTCTTTTATAGTTAATTTTTCCATATTGACACCCCCTATATTTACATCTACTTTAAAGAAAAAGGGGATTAAATCCCCTCTTTTTTATTGCAATTACAGCATCTTAGCTAATTTTTCAATCAGTTTCACAACGGTTGCTGAGTATCCGTTTTCGTTGTCGTACCACGCACAGACTTTTACAAAAGTTCCATCCATTACATTTGTTAATGTAGCATCGAATATTCCTGCAACAGTTGAACCAACAATATCAGAAGAAACAATTGGCTCTTCATTGTACCCAAAGATACCTTTCAATTCGTTTTCAACGGCATCTTTTATCATTTTATTTACTTCTTCAACGGTTGTTGGTTTTTCTACTTCAACGGTTAAATCTGTGATAGATCCATCTGGTGTAGGAACTCTCAAAGCCATTCCATCTAATTTACCTTTGAGTTCTGGAATTACTAATCCAACGGCCTTTGCAGCTCCGGTTGTTGTTGGGATGATATTAAGAGAAGCTGCTCTTGCTCTTCTTAAATCACTGTGTGGTAAATCTAAAACCCTTTGATCGTTTGTAAATGAATGAACGGTGGTTAGCAAACCTCTTTTAATTTTTAATTTGTCGTTTAAAACTTTTATAACTGGTGCAATTGAGTTTGTTGTACAAGATGCGTTTGAAACAACTTCCATCAGTGGAGTGAGGATATCGTCATTTACCCCCATAACTATCGTTGCATCTACTTCACCTTTTGCTGGAGCGGTTATTATAACTTTCTTAGCACCAGCCTTTAGATGTGCGGAAGCCTTTTCTTTATTTCTAAATACACCTGTAGATTCAATAACAATTGAGACACCTAAATCAGCCCATGGAAGATTGCTTGGATCTTTTTCTGCGAAAACCTTGATCTCTTTTCCATTGACCTTTAAACCATTATCAACTATCTCAACAGTTCCTTTGAATGTTCCATGAACGGAATCGTATTTTAAAAGTGTCCCTAAGGTTTTTGAATCTGTAAGATCGTTTATTGCCACTACCTCAAAGTTTGGGTTTTCAACCAACTGTCTAAAAACTAATCTACCTATTCTTCCAAAACCGTTTATTCCGATTTTTACTGCCATTTATACAACACCTCCTAATAAATTTTAGTGCTTTCTTTAAAAATCGTAAGATTTGTTTAGCTTTTTGTCCAGCATCCCATCATGATTTCAACTCAGAAGAATTCAAAATGTTTGTTATTTTTTTCTCTTAATTATATTGTACATATAAAATTATGCTTTTTTGAAAAGAAAAAGTTAATTTTTTTCAAGCCCCAAAGTTAGGAAGGGTTCCTAAAAACTTTTGTGAAATCTCGTTGGTCTTTTCCTCTTTAAGTTTATTAGCCTTTTCTATAGCTTCATTTGAAGCAGCTATTATAAGATCTTTTAAGGTGTCTATATCTTCATCTTCAACTTCCTCAGATATAACTATGTCTTTTATTCTCATATCGCACGTTGCCACAACCTTTACAACGCCACCTCCCGCAGTAGCTTCTACCTCTACGTTAGATAATTCTTCATCTAGCTTATCTAATTCATCTTGCATTTCAGCTTGAGCTCTTTGGGCTTCTTGAAGCATTTTGTTCATATCGTTTTTGCTGCCAGTTTTTTTTGAAAGAGATCTTCCCCCTAAACTTTTCATTTTTTTGGCCATAAATACTCCTCCTAACGGTTAGCTGATAATTGCAATACTGTTCTTTCCATAATATTCTATCACATCATTTATAAAATCAGGATTATGTTTTTTTGACAAGATGAAGAGAATCCTTCGTTGTACATTTGGTACTTCAACCCAACCGTCTGTGAATATGATTATGCCTTCGGGTCTTAAATTTTCCTCAACGTAATCAACCGCAGGTTGCATGTTAGTTGAACCTTTACCTTTTAAAACTAGTTCCTTCCAGTTTCCTTTGTTATAGGTCATGATATTTTGGATATGACTGTCTGCTTGGATTAGGGTGACTTTTCCCCCAAGATTTTTTGAAATATTTTCTACTTCACTGAAAAAAGCATTGTATTCTTCTTCTATAATGGAACCACTAGTATCGATTATTATTGCAATATTTGGTCCCATTTTTGATCTCCAACCTGGTTGATCCTCATATCTTCGATTTGGTTTCATTAGGGTCCTGTATTTTTCGACGACTATAGAACTGCCAAAAAATCTTCTTAACATCGTTTCCCAATTAAAGAAAGGTTTCGTTACCATAAGAGAAACCGCTAATTCTATACCATCGGGAAGATTGTTTTTGCTTTTATCGTAGGCTTTTGTAACAAACTCGCTAACAATATCAAATGCCATTTCTTCTGGAATATCAGACGAAAAGTCGTGTGAATCGAGGTTGTTCTCCCTTTTTTCTAGTATCTCTTCTACATCGATCATCTTGTTTTTTTCTAATAAATCCATTGCGTATCTATAGTATTCTTCTGCCGTTTTATTTAAGAGGTTCATAGGAGCGGTAACAAAAAAGAATTCGTTGTCTGGGGCATGTCCTTCCGCTACCATTACATCTAAAGGTTCTGCAAATACATCTAATTCTGTGATATATTGGTTTACCGCTGCATCCATTGCTAAATCCCAAATACCTCTTTCCCTTTTATTTTTGGGTTTTATGAATATGTGTCCAAATATTATATGGTAAATCTCATGTTTTAATATTCCTTTGGTTAATATTAAACCAATATTTTTTAAACGATTGGGATTATACAACAATCTAAATTTCCCTTGAGGAGTTATTGAAACCTTTATAGTCCTTACAGAAGTGGTTGGCAAGGAATCAAAATTCATCCTCAAGTAAGAAAAAAATAAGCTTTCTTTCTCCAGTTCTATCCAAGCGTTTTGAAGTATATCATCCATTCTAAATTCCTTCCATCCAAGTGGAATCTCCTAGTTTAATGGCAATTTCTTCTAAAAGTTTATCGTAAAAGGCTTTTTTTAATCCTTTATTTTTTTCTACCATTTCGTTTAGAAATCTTAATACAGAGAACATAGCATCTTTAGGTACGAACTCGCTTATGTTCTTTATATTTTCTGCGATTGTTTTTTGATTTCCATCAGATAATAATTGTTCTATCTCTTCCTCTTTTAACGATTCAAAATAATTATTTATTCTTAAAATCAGACTTACCTTTTCTTCGTTGGTCAATTTCTCGATTCTTTCAAGATTTTTGCCTTCTATTAGTAAATCTTTGGGATTAGGTAGTTCAACTTTATTCTCTAAATGAGACAAAAATGTCCTGGCTGCTTCCGATCCAACTATTGAGGCAGCAATGACGTACCCATATTTTTTCAGATCATCTTCAGATAAATTAGACAAAACATTGGATAATTTATACCAACTCCTGGGGCTGGGCCTTAAATTGAGTCTCATAGATACTATATTATCGGAAGAAAGATATTCAGGATATTCTTTGATAAAAGAAATAACTTCTCTTTTTACATGTTCTTGTGAAGCCCAGTTTACCCAATCATCAACATCTGGAGACAATTCTAAATGAAAGAATCTTGACATGAAGGCAGGATCAGTTATCAAATCTACTTGATCGTACTCTTCATCAGGAGGGTTAGCGGCTCCCATGATCCATGCTCCAGTCGGTAGTACATGGTTATGTATTCTTCTGTCTATCAATAACTGCATGATCGCATTTCTTATAGATCTGTGTGCCCTGTTAATTTCGTCGATCATTATTATTACTTCATCTTTATTTGGCCACCAGTCAGGTTTTAAAAAAACCGTTTTTTCTGAGTCTCTCGAAGGTAGCCCAATTAGATCCCCTGGTTCCATCTGAGAGATGATCAATATGATTAATTCTCTTCCCGTCTCTTCTGCTATCTCCTTAGCAATATCCGTTTTACCTACACCAAAATGTCCCCATAAGAGAGGTATTTCTCCTGAATCCATAATTTTTTCTGATAGGTATTTTACCGTGGATGGTTTCAATTGTTATATTCTCCTTTCGTTGATACTGATTTAGATTTATGGTTTTTCTTTTTGGGGTATTGAGTACGATGAATCAGTTTTTATTATTAGAGGATAAACTTGATTATTTGAATCTTTTACCTGCCCTGTACCTAAAATTTCCCCTGCTGGTAATATTTCAAAAGAATATATTAATTCTTGATCGTTATTGCCATAAATTTTCTGTTCAATTAATACCCCGTTGGGATTTATAATTCTCAAAAACAGATCGTAATCTGGCCAATTATCAACGCAAACTCCCAACAAATAAATTTGATCATTATAAAATTTTACTTCTTCAAGCCTCGAAAGAGATTTTATCGATAATGTTTCAAAGTATTCAACTTCGAGAGTATCTTTTTGTTCAAGCTCTTTTGATATCTTCATTATAAAACCTTTCCACTCTTTTTCGTTTAGAGTGGTAATGTATCCACCTATGTATATATTCCCTTCATTATCTTGGACTATGCTATTTGGATTTTCGTGGAAGGTAGTATATCCATATTCATCTGAAAAAAGTAAAGTTCCTTCTCTACTATATAATAATATTAATAAATCGTTTTGTTTTTGTGGGTTAGAATTAGACGTACCTACCGTTATAATTCTATTATTATCGATTACTAAATCAACAATTTTTTCTTCTCTATCTCTTCCATACATGTTTTCCCAAATTTTCTTTCCCGAAAGGTTTACTTCAGAGATGTACGCTTGACTATTAGTATTTTCTATTACCCATCCTCCAACGACATAACTTCCTGATGTGTTTTTTATTGTGTTTAATGCTCCCTGATAATTTATAACGAGAGACCAGTTTGTTTCTCCGGTCTTTGAGATGTTTAAAATATAAGGCTTACCGTTTTTTTGTCCCACGAAAGTGAAAGTATTGTTGAAAAAAACAAAATCGTTTATATGTACTTGGCCGCTTTCTATAAATATTTCTTTTTTTATACTGCCCGCTTCGTCCAAGAAGTATAAAAAGTATTGGTTTCCTTTAACTGCTAGAGAAACATATTCATTATTACTTATTTGACTTATTTTTGTTAAATATGTCCCCTTTTCATCAATCTTTTTGAAGAAAGATTGACTATTGGTCGATCTAACTTCTTGCGTATCTGAAAGATACTGTATTAATGGCTCCTTTTGGTTAACATAGGTACTACTTAAAAAATCAACAGTATCGCTGATTTTCGAATTAGAAAGGTATATTCCAGAAACGAAAAAAAAGATAGAGAGAGTGATTATTACAAAAATCAATATTTTCTTTAACATAGGATGTCACCACTTTCTTGCAAACAAATCATTTTTTGTATTTAATACCGTAAGAATTAGGGTTTTGCCAGTTAAAAGACACCTCTAATTTTACGTTTAACTGTTTTTCCAGTTCTTCAGTTAAAGATGGGGTTAAATAACCTGAAAGATTATGAAATGCATTTATTTCTATTACTTTTATTCTGTCTTTTTTTATTTCCTTGATCGAAGATAATAATTCTTTTATCAATCTTCCGTGTACTAGAGAGGGGGCTATGATTTTACCTGTTCCATGACATAATGGACATTGGGAATACACGTTGGTATCCAAAGGTTGTGTAGTTCTTTTTCTAATAATTTCTAAAAGCCCCATGTTTGTGAATCCTAGTATGGTAACTTTTGATTTATCTTTTTTTGATTCTTCTTTAAGAATATTGATAATCGTCTTTTTATGTGAAGAGTCTTTCATATCAATAAAATCTACAACGATCATTCCTCCAATATTTCTTAATTTCAATTGTCGGGCTATTTCTTTGGCCGCTTCCATGTTTGTAATAAACGAAGTTTCCTCAATATTCTTTCCTTCCAAATTTCCAGCAGAATCTACATCAATGGCGGTTAAAGCTTCTGCTCTATCTATAGTAATGGTACCTCCACCTGACAGTTCGATCTTCTTTGTAAAGATCTCTTCCATTTGATGGTATATATTATGGATCTGAAAAACATCTCCTCTTACAAACTCAACTTTGGGTTTTAGTTCAAAACCTTTCAAACTTTTTTTTATTTTTCTAAAAATTTGTCTGTCATCTGTGATTATTTTTTTTGTTTTTGAATCCAATCGTTCCCTTAATATGTACTCTAGAAAATCACTTTCTTCGTATAAAACTCCAGGATTTTTTTGAGATTGAAATCTTTGTAAAATACTGTTATATATTTTTCGCATTTCGCTTAATTCTGCTTCTACTTCTTTTTCATCGATTCCTTCAGAATTCGTTCTAAATATGATAGATTCGTTATCCCTTAGAATCTCTTTTGCTATTTGCCTCAATCTTATTCTTTCTTTTTCTTGGAGAATTTTTCTAGATATCCCAATACCTTCATTAGAATTTGGGATGTATACTAAATATTTACCAGGCAAACTTGTTTGCATAGAAAGTTGAGGCCCCTTTCTTGTTCCTCCATCTTTTCTTACCTGGACTAGAATTTTGTCTCCAACGTTATAATGATTAGGATCATCAAGAACATCTCTGTATCTGAGAAAACCATTCTTTCCTAATCCAATATTTACAAAAAAAGCCTCCAAACTCGGAACCCTATTTTCAATTATACCCAAAAAGATTTTTCCAATATTTCTATCGGTTTCAAAATCTTCAAAAAAAATTTCACTTAATTTATCTTCTTCCAATATTGCTATTCTGATTTCTTCCAGAGCTTTACTAACTAGCATTGTCTTTTCTTCTTCCATTGCTTTATTTCATTCCTCCAACTTTGTTCTAAATTATCTTTTTGTTAAATTTATTCATCGCTTCGTTTATTCTGCCTTCTAAAATCAAATCTATCGATGTAGTAACATAGTCAAGTACTTTGTCCAATATAATCCATTCTTCTTGTGTAAAAGGGCTTAAAACGTAGTTTGCCAAATTTCCGGATCCATGCTCGTATCCATTGTTGATACCTATTCTTATCCTGGGAAAATCGGTACTTTTTAAAATACCTATTATTGATTTTAATCCATTATGTCCCCCGTCAGAACCGCTTTTCCTTATACGTATTTCGCCCAAGTTTAACCAAATATCATCGTAAATTATTAATAAACTTTCCTCTATTTTACCAAATTTTTTAAAAACGTATGGTAACACTTCTCCACTGGCATTCATATAAGTTAACGGTTTGATGAAAATATCGTTTTCTATAGCAAAGCCTTCAAAATTCTTACCGGATATTTTTTTAATATTCGATATATTTTTTTTGTTTTCTTCATATTTATCTAAAGCTAAAAAACCCACGTTATGTTTTGTAAAAACATAACGCGGGCCAGGATTTCCTAAACCTATTACCAAATTTCTCACTTTTTATTCTTCCTTCATATCTTGTGCTGATTTTTCTTGGATTACTTCAGGTTCGGTTATTTCTTCTTCTTGCGTTTCTTCAGTCACTTCTGCAGCTTTCGGTTCAACTACACTAATGACAAGTTCTTCGTCTTCAAGAAGTGATTCTGCACTTTTTGGAAGAAGATTTTTAATATCTGAAACGGATAAAGATTCACCTAGTTTTAACGCAGAGATATCCACCTTTATTGAATCAACGATATCTGAGGGGAGAATAGCTACAGGTATTTCATGAACGTAGGTGTTTAAATACCCGCCTTGCGTAACTCCAAGAGGTTCTCCTTCAAATTCTAAAGGTATTCTCAAATGCATTTTTCTTCCTTCTTCTGGAACATAAAAATCTACATGAATAGGCTGGTCAGATACTTTATGCCTTTGAACAGATTTTACGAAGCAAGTAATTTTTTCTTCGCTATCTTCTCCCTTTACATTAAGTTCAATCAAAGTAGTCTCAGAAACTTTTTCTAACATACTCTCCAGTTCTTTATATGGAATATTTATATGTTTGTTTTCCTTTAAAGCTGGCCCGTATACTTCTGCTGGAATTAATTTTTCATTTCTAAATTTCTTTGCCTTGATACTTGAATCTCTTCTATTAACATCCATTTTGAAAACTGTTGCCATACAATAACCTCCTAAACATTTATCTTTATTACTATTATTAAAAACTCAAATAAATTATATATAGCGCCCCTTCGC
>NZ_JAHC01000029.1 GCF_002924625.1 Petrotoga sibirica DSM 13575
CCACCCATAAGGAAAAGAAAATAATCCTTTTGCCTTCCTTGCCACCCGTTAATTATCGGAAAAGTATGCTGATAGATAAATTTTTTCTTATTCTGACTATGGCTTCTCCCAAAAGTTCAGAGGATTTAAGTTCCACAAATTTGTCAGGCAATTCTTTATGATATATTGTATCTGTAACAATTATTTTATCAATACTTGAATTTTGCAATTTTTCAACGGCATTGAGTGAGAATATTCCATGTGTAGCAGCAGCAATAATCTTTTTAGCACCTTTATTATGTAAAGTGTCACCAGCAGCTACAAGAGATCCACCAGTATCTATTATATCATCAAAAATTATACAATTGGATCCTTCTACTTCTCCTATTACGTTGATAACTTCTGCAACGTTATCTTTAGGTCTCCTTTTGTCTAGAATGGCTAAAGAACAACCTAATTTTTGTGCAAACTTTCTAGCTCTTTTTACCCCACCGACATCTGGGGAAACTACCACGGTGTCATTTTGCGTCAATTTCATTTCTTCTAAAAAATATCTTGAGAAAATAGGAAAGCTCCAAAGATTATCGACCGGTATATCAAAGAACCCTTGGATTTGCTCGGCATGAAGATCTATTGTGACTACCCTTGTTGCTCCAGCGGTTGTGATTAAGTTAGCAACGAGCTTTGCAGTGATGGGATCCCTACCCCTTGCTTTTCTATCTTGTCGAGCATACCCAAAGTATGGAATTATAACAGATATAGATGCAGCAGACGCCCTTCTTAAGGCATCTATCATTATCAATAATTCCATAATATTATTATTAACGGGGGGAGCAATGGATTGAATTATATATGCATCGAATCCTCTGACTGTTTCGTTAATTTTTACATTTACTTCACCATCTGCAAAAGTTGATACTTCACAGTCCCCCAACCTTGTACCCATGTATTCTACAATTTTTTTCGCCAAAGGAAGGTTAGAATTTCCTGCAAACACCTTGAATTGATTCTCGTTAGTTGGCATCTTTATACTCCCTTCTCAACATTTTCTGAATTCCTTTTTAACACCCAATTTTCTTTGTTTATTTGATGTGCTCTTGCTAAGGCTAAAGCATTGTCTGGCACGTCTTTTGTTATTACAGACCCCGCTCCAATAAGAGAATTTTTACCAACATTAACAGGCGCAACTAAAGAGGTGTTACTTCCAATGAAGGCTCCATCATCTATAAAGGTCTTGTTCTTCTTCTTACCATCATAATTACATGTTATGGTTCCTGCACCAACGTTCACATCTTTTCCAACATAAGTGTCACCCAAATAAGTTAAATGCTGTGCTTTGCTGTTACAGGATATTTTCGTTTTCTTAGTTTCAACGAAATTACCAATTTTAACGTTTTCTTGTAATTCTGTTCCTTCTCTCAGCCTTGAAAAAGGACCTATTGAAACATTTTTTTGTATTTTACTTAATTCGCATTCTGAGCGAATTATTTTCACGTTATCTTCTATAATGCAATCCTTGATCCTTGTTAATGGGCCTATTTCACAATCTTCGCCAATAGTCGTTTTTCCATATATAAATGTTTGAGGATAAATTATTGTATCAGGCCCAATGCTTACATCAACAGAAATATATGTGGAATCTGGATCCTGTATTGTAACTCCATTTAACATGTGTTTCTTTAAAATTTCATATCTTATCTTTTTTTCGGCTTCTGCTAACTGTATCCTATCGTTTACGCCTATAACTTCTATTTCATTTTCTAATTCTACCACACCAACTTTTTCCAAATACTCAAAAACTTCGGTCAAATAATATTCTCCTTGGGCATTTTGGGGAGTTATATGGTGCAAAGCTTCTTTTAGTTGGTTTCCTTTATAAACTGCAATCCCTGTATAAACTTCTTTTATTTGCTTTTCAGAAGTATCAGCATCTTTTTCCTCAACAATTTTAACAAATTTATCTTCGTTCTTTATTATGCGTCCATACCCAGTTGGATCCTCTAATCTTACCGAGAGTATGGTCGAACTGTTATTATCTTTTAAATGTCTTTCAATAAGAGAATTTAAAGTATTGTAAGAGATAAAAGGCACATCTCCGTAAAGTATCAAGATATCGCTACTATCAAGAAATTTTTCTGCACAGAGCACAGCGTGACCAGTTCCTAATCTTTCTTTTTGCTCAAAAATTTTAACATCATCATCTAACAAGTCTTTTACTTGATCTTTGCCGTTTCCTAGAACTATCCCGATGTCGTTGCTTATTTTTTTTGCGACATCTATAACCCAATTTATCATTGGCTTATCTATAATTTTATGTGCAACTTTTGGGATCTTTGATTTCATTCGCTTTCCTTGCCCAGCGGCAAGTATTAATACTTTTATATCTACCTCCTCCTTTCATACATGGACGTTAAGGGAATTACCCTTTAAGATCCCCAAACACATTTGCATGGTACATCGTTTGCTACGCAAACGAGATTTTGGAAGACATTTCTAAAGCAACACATCATTTGCAAAGCAAATGATGGTTCGGATATTACTTCAAAAGCAACATGAAAAAACTTTTTGCACAAGGCTGCAACATGATACGTCATTTGCTTCGCAAATGAGAATTAGGATGTTACTTCTAAAACATTGTGAAAATGCCTTTTTGCATAAAACGTCAAAAAATAATTACAGCCTTGTAAGACATTCTTTAATGATCTCTTCTGTTTTCAGATCTTCTAAATCAAGTTGACCTATGACTTTCATAATTTCATATCTTTGAAATCCTAGTGTTTCTAACGCCTCTATAGCTTCTTTTAGATTATTATTTCCATACGATTGAATATCTGCCCCAGTTGAATAGGCACTGAAAGAGTTGGAAAGTTCAGATATTAGTCTTTCTGCTGTTTTCTTACCTATGCCGGGCAGGTTTGAAAGAAGCATTGTGTCTTGGGTGTTTATCATCTGTATAAATTCTTCGGCATTAGTTTTTCTAAGGATTTTTGATGCAATTCTTGGCCCGATCTTTGAAACTTTTTTTAAACTTTCGAACACATCTCTTTCTATTTTATCTTTAAAAATATAAAGTGATGTGTTCCATTCGTTTATTTCAAGAGATGCAAAAAAATCGTATTGGTCACCTTTTTTTAAGTATCTTATAACGTTGAACGAAGGATATGCTTCCAAAGTTAAAGCTCCAATTTTGATCAGAACTTTATCTTCCTCAAAATCTTCAATGGTAGCGTTGATTTTTCTTATCATAATTATATACCTCAATAAAAATATCTACAATCCCACTAAATTAGTGGATATTAATTCTTTAATTTTTCCAACAAGATACAAAGAACCAGTAACAAAATAAATATCGCTTTTTTCTGATAAAAGTTTATTGAAACCATCCGATGGGTCTTTTATAAATTCAACAGTTTTGGTATGCTTTTTAAATTCTTCATATATTAATTCTGGATGTCTTCCCCTTTCAGTAGGGACTGATGTTACGATAATTTTATCAAAAACTGAAGCAAAAATTCGTGACATTTTTTCGTAATCTTTATCGTCCAATATTCCAATCAAGGCGACTTTTTTCTGAGTAGGAAAGTAAAGCTCGATACTTTTTTCTAATTGTTGGGCAGCAGCGAAATTGTGAGCACCGTCGAAAACTATATTTTTACCATTTGTTTCTGTGTACTCAAACCTTCCTTCCCAATAAAAGTTTGCCATAGTTTCTCGGACTTTCTCAACAGATAGAACTTTTCCAAATTTTTGCATAAACCCTTCTGCTACTGCCAAAGATGTAGTAACATTTTCCATTTGAAACGTACCATTAGCACCAAAAATCAGATCTTTAATTTCATAATTAAGGCCATAATAATCTAACATATTATTGTTAATATAATATTGATGGTTGGTAGAGTGAAAATCTTTTCCATATTCATAAATCTTTTCTGCACTAACTTCTTTAGCTTTATCAAGAATTACTTTCTTTGGCTTTTCGTCTATATTTCCCAATATCAAATAATTGTTTTTCTTTATAATACCTGCTTTCTCATAAGCTATCGCTTCAAGAGAATCGCCTAAGGTTTTGATATGGTCTTTAGATATAGAGGTTATTACTGAAATATCAGAATTAACAATATTAGTAGCATCCAGTCTTCCACCTAAACCCACTTCAATGATGCCTACATCTACTTTTTGTTTTTCAAAATACTTAAAAGCCATAGCTGTTGTTATTTCAAAAAATGAAGGTGCGTAATCTTCACCTTTTAGATCCATTTTTTTTATTTCTTCTTCAATTTCATTGTAGATATCTATAAATTCTCTTTCAGAAATGTTTTCTCCATTCAACTTTATTCTCTCTGTTAATGAAACCAAATGTGGAGATATAAAAGTACCAACTCTCAATCCATTATATCTTAAAATTTGTGATAATGCAGTGGTAACACTTCCTTTTCCGTTAGTACCTGTGATGTGTATACTATTGAAAGAGTTCTGGGGATTTCCTATGCGTTTAGTTAGTTCTTCTATCCTTTCAAGGCCTAACTTTACCTTGAAATTTGCTCCTCCTCTTTGATAAAGATAATCAACCAAATTTGTAAATTCCATTTAACTAATCTCCTTTAAGAGTGCTTGTAATTTTGCATATTTTTTCTCACTTTCTATCAAATCTTCTTTTGTTTTTTCAACTATATCTGGATCGGCCTTTTCTACGAAATTTTTATTCGATAATTTTTTCTTATATACTTCTATATCTTTTGTTAGCTTATCCAATTTTTTTGTTAATCTCTGTTTTTCGGTATCAATGTCTATGTAATCGCCTAAAGGTATGTAAGCTTCCACACTTTCATCTACATAGGCAGTGGCGGATTTTACCGGTTTCACTTCGGTTTGAGTTATATCTTTCAAAAAAGCTAAATGTTCAATTAAAATTATGTTTTTTTCTATAAAATCATCTTTTTTTGTAATAATTTTATATTTCAAGTCAACCTTTTGGGTTTGGGGCATATCCATTTCCGCTTTAACGTTTCTTATACCCTTTACTAACTCCATAACCTTCGAAAATACCTTTTCCGCTTGAGGATAAAGGTTATCTTCGTTTGGCTCTGGCCACTTAGCTCTTATCAATAATTCTGAATCTTTTTCTATAGGCAATTTTTGCCATAGTTCTTCTGATATATAAGGCATAAAAGGATGTAATAAACGTAATGAAGAATCAAACACTTGCAAGATAACGTTTTGCACTGTCAATCTATCCTTGCGACTAGAATTTAACCTATTTTTTGAGGCTTCTATATACCAATCACATAATTCATTCCAGAAAAAATCGTATAGTTTTCTTGCAGCTTGATCGTAGTTATAACCTTCTAAATCTTTGCTAATTTCTAATATTGTAGAATTCAATCTAGTTAAAATCCATTTGTCTTCAATTTTTAAATCTTCGTCCTTAAGTACGGTTTTTTCATAGTCTTCCATATTTAAAAGTACAAATCTAGCCGCGTTCCATATTTTATTTGCAAACTTTCTGTAAGCATCAAAGGACCCAACATCTAATTTAATATCTCTTCCTTGAGCAGCTAAAACTGATAAAGTAAATCTAACAGGATCCGTTCCGTATTCGTTAATTACTTCGAGGGGATCTACACCGTTACCTAACGATTTAGACATCTTTCTTCCATATTTGTCTCTTACCAATTGATGCAAGTAAACATCATGAAAGGGCTTCTCACCCATGAATTTTTCTCCCATCATTATCATTCTTGCAACCCAAAAAAAGATTATATCAAATCCAGTGACTAACAAATCGGTTGGATAATATTTTTTTAGATCTTCCGTTTCTTCGGGCCATCCTAGTGTGGAAAAAGGCCAAAGGGCAGAGGAAAACCAGGTATCTAATACATCCTCATCTTGTTTTAAATCCGAAGATCCACATTTTTCACATGTTTTAACGTCTTCAACGGATACGTTCACATGCCCACAGTTTTGGCAATACCACACAGGGATTCTATGTCCCCACCAAAGTTGCCTCGATATACACCAGTCCCTTATTTCATACATCCAGTTAAGATAAACTTTTTTCCATCTTTCAGGGTAAAATTTTATTTCATCATTTTCCACTACTTGTATTGCTTTTTCTGCCAAGGGTTTCATTTTTACAAACCATTGATCCATTAGGAGAGGTTCTATAACGCTATCACATCTGTAACAATGTCCGACTGAATGAGTATAATCCTCCTCTTTTTCTAAAAATCCATCTTTTTTCAAGTCTTCAACGATTCTTTCCCTAGCTATATACCTATCTAATCCAGCGTACTTACCACCGTTTTCGTTTATTTTTGCATTTTCATCTATAATTTGTATTCTTTCTAAGTTGTGTCTTAAACCGATTTGATAATCATTTGGATCATGGGCAGGTGTAACCTTGACGACACCTGTACCAAATTTCGGATCTACGTAAGGGTCAGCTATAATTTTCAATTTCCTGCCGACAATTGGTAAAATGACGATTTTTCCAACTAAATTCTTATACCTTTCATCGGAAGGATTAACAGCAAGTGCTGTATCTCCTAACATAGTTTCAGGTCTAGTGGTTGCAACAGTTACATAGTTTTGAGAATTTTCAAGAGGATATTTTATATACCAAAGCTTGCCTTTTTCTTCAATGTGCTCAACCTCGTCGTCTGCAAGAACGGTTCCACAGGAAGGGCACCAGTTCACTATATACTTTCCTTTGTATATTAAACCTTCATTGTACAGCGAAACAAAAACCTTTTTTACAGCTTGATTAAGCCCTTCGTCTAAGGTAAATCTTTCTCTGCTCCAATCCACAGAAGCCGCCAAGGCTTTTATCTGTTCACGTATATGATTACGATATTTGTTTGCCCAATCCCAAGTGATCTTTAAGAATTCTTCTCTAGTATAATCTTCTTTTCTTTTACCTTCTTCTTTTAAAAGATACTGTTCAACAACGTGTTGTGTTGCTATGCCTGCATGATCTTCTCCTGGTATCCAAACTGTTTCTTTACCTTTCATTCTATTATATCTTACGGAAATATCCTGAAGAACGATATTCAAGGCATGACCGATGTGTATTCTTCCGGTAATATTTGGAGGAGGAATGACTATACTGAACTTACCATTTCCTTCCTTTGGTCCAAAGGAGTTGGTTTCCTCCCAAATTTTATACCATTTATTTTCAAGTTCGTGTGGCATGTATCTTTTTCCAATATCCATTAAGGCAACCTCCTAAATTTTTGATGAAAGGTGTAAATCTAATTTTTTATTCTCTAATTTATTAAGTAAAAGATTCAATTTATTCTTTCTCTTCTTTAGGCTCATTTAGAACTTCTTGGTTCTCATCTTCTCTTTCTAAATCAACTGGAGAAGGAAGTTCACTTTTTTTTGATTTTCTTTCCGTTCTTTCTGAAGAAATCAAAAGGAAGATTGATTTCTCTTCTTTTGAACAAAGCTGCCTCCGGTGAGAATATTCCTTTATATCTAATGGGCTTTTCCATTGCCTCAACTTCTGTTAAAAGAATGACAGATATGATCCTTAATATGAACCCTATAATAAAAATCAACTGAATCCCATGATAGGGGTCTCCCATAAAATGGATCTTTATATTTTCGAGATGATTTGCTAAGAATCCCCCACTCAGTGACCCAAAAATAGCTGCAATACCAGCGATGAAAGAGTTGGCTGCGATGAAATTTTCGGATGGTTCTTTGGATATTTCTAAGAGTAGATTAAAGATAGCTAAATTGATCGCTGACCAAGCGAAGGCGGCAAATATCGCATTTAAGAATAAAATACTCCTATAATTACTTTCATTCATTAAAAAGTACATCATTGGGCTGAAAGTTGACAATAAAATTCCCAAACTTAGAACGTTTTTACTACCGAACCTGTCTGCCACTGCTCCATAAAGTAAATACAAAAAAATAGAGATAACGCTTGTTAATATTCCCATATTTCCAAGAAATTGATAATTTATATTCAAAATCGCAACTTCATAATAAGAAAAGTAAGGTCTTGCAAATTCTATCCCAAAGCTCCAAACAAACATAAAAACCAAGAAATTTCCAAAGTTTCTATCCTTAAACGGTACAAAAATGTTTAAATTAAAAGATGAGATTTTTTCACTTTCTTCAGGGAACTCATGTTTCATCAGCAACACAGCTGAAAGAATAGAAAAAAATGCCATAAAACTTGTAACCAACAACAACCCTGTTTTAAAATTAGGAAATTCTAAAAACAAAGAATAAAGATACAGCATAATTATACCAGTTATGGAGGAGAATATATTACGAAGTCCGAAATATTTACCTCTTTGTTCAAAGGGAACAACGCTTTTAATCAAAACTGTCCAAGTGTTGCCTACAAATGTTCCGAAAAAAGAAAATAAAAGGATAATAATTAATATAATATACTCAGACCTCACATCAAAGAAGATGAAAATAGGCAATAAAACAAATAAAGTTCTCGATATAAACGCGTTTATTATAAGACTTTTCTTTTTGGAACCAATGATCTGGTTTATTCGAGAAGAAAAAATCTGAAACATCTGTGCTATAATAGGAAAAGAGGTCATAATTGATATAAAAAGAGGAGAAGCGTTAAAGTATAGAGCAAGAGTTGTGAAAATAAACCCTTGTGTACCGATAAAAAACGCATTGTATGAACCTGCCTCGAAGATAGAGAGAACCCTTGTTTTTGCATATTTTGCCATATTTATTTTTCTCCTTGCCATTCAATATTATTTTGTTTTTAAAATGTATTTGTTTGAAAATATATTATAATCCACCAATGAAAAATAAAGTTTACTTTATAATTTAATAATTGTTATTTTTGTTTGTGAAGGGATTTCACCTTTAATCGTTTTAAAATTTAAGAGGTGATAATATTGAATAAACACCATCCATATGTAATGTGGGCAAGAAAAGTGATAGAAACATATGTAAAAGAAAAGAGAAAAATAGATTTTGATGAAACCCTTCCAAAAGATTTATTTAACAAAAAAAGAGGTTGTTTTGTGAGCCTTCACAAAGCCTCAGGAGAACTAAGAGGTTGCATTGGTACCATTGTACCCGTTTACGATAATTTAATTAAAGAGATAAGAGAAAATGCAATTGCTGCTGCTACAAGTGATCCACGGTTCCCTCCCCTTTCCCCAAAAGAATTAGATGATCTAGTAATTTCCGTTGATGTTCTTTCAGATTTAGAAAAAGTGAATGATATGGATGAATTGGATCCTAAAACCTTCGGAATAGTTGTTAAAAGTGGTTACAAAAGGGGAGTTCTTCTACCTGATCTAGAAGGAGTTGATACCGTGGAAGAACAATTGAGAATAGTCAAATTAAAAGCCGGTATTTATAAAAATGAACCAATAGAAATATATAAATTCACTGTGGAGAGGTTTTTTTAAAATGATAGAGGTGAAGTAAATGAAAATCAATTCCTTGTTTTATGAGGAATTTAAAGAAGATATTTTGAAATGCACCTTATGTCCGCACCAATGTATATTATATCCTAACAAAACAGGGATATGTAGAGTTAGACAAAATATAAAAGGCGAGATGTATTCATTAAATTATAATGACGTTACTAGTATAGCTCTCGATCCAATGGAAAAAAAGCCACTTTTTCATTTTCATCCCGGCGAAAAAATTCTTTCCTTAGGAACTTGGGGCTGTAATTTAAAATGTCCTTTTTGTCAAAATTACGAAATCGCCCAACTAAAACCTCCATACCAAAAGAAAATATATCCCAACGCTATCCCATCTTTGATGGAAAATTACGACGTTCAAGGTGTTGCCTATACATATTCAGAACCGATAGTTTGGTATGAATTTGTTTTGGATTCATCAAGGGAAGTTAAATATGCTAATCCTGATAACTACAATGTTTTAGTAACGAACGGATTTATAAACGAAAAGCCTTTGAGACTTATGCTACAATATATTGACGCGATGAATATAGATTTAAAAGTATACAGCGATAAGAATTATGTAAAAATATTAAAGGGAGGACTGGAACCAGTTAAAAGAACTATAAAAATCGCCTATGAAGAAGGTATTCACACCGAAGTGACAACCTTGGTAGTTCCCAAAGTAAACGATAATTTGGACGAACTAGAAGAAGAGTTTTCTTGGTTAGCAAACATTTCCAAAGATATTCCCCTTCATTTATCACGATATTTTCCTGCATTTGAATATAACGAACCACCAACAGATATCAACTTTTTAGAAAAAGCCTATGAACTCGCCAAAAAATATCTCAATTTTGTATATCTTGGTAACATTTTGTCTTCCGCGCACGAAGATACTTATTGCCCAGATTGTGGGACACTTCTTATCCAAAGAAAAGGATACGACATAAAAATTGAAAATTTGAATGAAAACGGAGAGTGTAAAAATTGCGGCAGAAAAATATGCATAGTTTAAGAGTATATCTGTATATAATTGCACTTGGTGTAGGTATATTTTTATTATCTTTGTTGTTATTTTCTAAACCCACCCCGGTTTACGAAGAAAAAGAGGTCCCTGTACTTGGCACAATTGTAAGAGTAAAAGTTGCAGGTGATAAAGTATCTTCAAATGTGTTGTTGAACACAGCTGAACAAGAGTTGTATAGAATACATAATAAATTCAGCCCCAATGTTGAAAGTAGCGTAGTCCATAAATTGAATACTGATGGGAAGGTTGAAGTCGATGAAGAGGCGTTATTTTTATTTCAAGCTGCCTACAATTATGCGGTAATAACTGGTGGAGCTTTTGATCCTACTGTAAGGCCGTTGCTCAAATTGTGGGGATTTGATGATATAAATTCTCAAAAAAAAGTCCCAACTCAAGAAGAGATCAACAAAGCATTAGAAAACGTTGATTATAGATTCATAGAAATTGATGAAAAAAAGAGAGAAATCTCTTTACTAAAAGATGGTGTAGAAGTGGACTTAGGAGGAATAGCCAAGGGATATGCAATTGATTTAGTTATACAAAAAATTAAGGGGGTTGATCCTGGAGCTACAGGCTTTGTCGATGCTGGGGGAGATATTGGAATAATAGGTCCGAAGTTTGGAGAGCTTCCATGGGTTATAGGAATAAGGGACCCTTTTTCACAAGATGCTTTAAAATCCATAGATACAATTTATTTGACAAGCGGTGCTGTAGTGACATCTGGGGACTACGAAAGATTTTTTACCGAAGACGGTAAAAAATATCATCATATTTTAGACCCAGAAGATGGATACCCAGCGAGAAATGCATCCAGTGTCACTGTGATAGCAGAAAAAGCAATGATCGCGGATGTCTTTTCTACGGCTCTTTTCGTTTTAGGATACGATAACCCTGCCTTGGATTATTTCACAGATTTCGGAATTCAAGCTTTGGTTATATCTCCAACTGGAGAAAGCATCCAAACCAAAGGATTTGATTATTTTCGGGAGAAAATGTGATAATCAATGAAATTCACTAAAAAGAATGATCTATACCTGCTTATAGTTGTAATATTATTAGTTTTAGTGATGATTTTTATGAATACGTCCCCAAATCAGGGAATAATCGGCGCAGAAGTTCACTTAAAAGGAGATCAAATTTTACAAATAACAAAAGAAGGCACTTACAGTGTAATAAGCGATGAAGGTGAGTTATTGATGAACGTAGAATACGTAGATCAAAGAATTAGAGTTACCGATTCATCATGCCCATTGAAAGTCTGTGAAAATACCGGATGGGTGGAAAACCCCAATCAACCGATTATTTGCATTCCAAATGAAATAACCGTAAAACCATTAGGCACACAAAATGGTGAGGGGATCGACATCTATACATGGTAAAAAGAACAAAAAGAATATCCCATATAGCGATTTTAACGGCGTTGGCCTCAGCAATTTACTATGTTGAATCCTTTTTACCCATGCCTGTTTCTGTTCCAGGAGCGAGATGGGGATTTTCGAACTTTCCTTTGTTGTTATCTGTAGTGAGTGGAATTGGCGTTACTAATACTTTGTACATAGCCCTTTTAAAAACGTTGCTTGGTTCAATACTAAGTGGAAGATTTCTATCTCCCATGTTTTGGATGGGATTAGGCGGCTCACTTGCCAGTGCTTTATTTATGTCCTTGTTCTTCAAATTTACTAATAAATTTGGTATCTTAGGGATTAGTGAAATAGGAGCCTTTTTTAGCAACGCTGTACAATTAATTATCGCCAGTCTTTTTATCGTTAAATCACCCCATATTTTTTGGTATTTCCCTTACATGCTTTTTTTCGGAATAATAACGGCATTTATAAACGCAACAATTGTGAACTATATTTTAAGGAGTGTGAACCTTGATAGATTCAAAAGTTGAATTAGTTTTGGGATCCTCATCCTCTCGAAGACAAGAACTTTTAAAATTAATAACAAAAAATTTCTCGATCAGAACAGCTAATACGGATGAAACTTATAAATCGGAATCACCTTGTGAAATTGTACAAGAAATTTCATATAAAAAAAGTAAAAATATAGAAATTTCACATGGAGAACTTCTCATAACGGCTGATACTATAGTAACTTTGGATGGAAAAATATTTGGAAAGCCTCACGACTATGATGAAGCTTTCAACATGCTTCAAACTTTATCAAATAAAACTCATTGTGTTTACACAGGAATAACTTTAAGGTCACCTAAAAAATTCTCTTCTTTTTATGAAGTTTCGAAGGTGACGTTTTATAAATTAGATGAAGAAGTGATAGATTTTTATATAAAAAATAACAACGTATATGACAAAGCAGGAGCTTATGCTATTCAAGATTTCGCCTCCGTTTTTGTAAAAAAAATCGAAGGTGATTACTACAACATAATGGGTCTACCATTAGCAAAACTATACTGGCAATTGAGACAAATGTTGGCAACCTTATAAAATTATTCCAAAAATTTCTATCGAAAATCAGAAAAGGAGAAAATAATGGAAGATGAACTAAAACCAAGAGAGAAACTAGAAAAATATGGTCCACAATCTCTCAAAGACGAAGAACTTATAGCCATCATCTTAAGGCATGGAGTTAAAAATTATAACGTATTTGATGTGTCCGAACAGATATTGAAAAAATATAAAACATTGAGTCAATTGGTCGATATATCACTTGAAGAAATATCAAAAGAAAAAGGGATAGGAAAGGTTGGTGCAATAAATCTAAAAGCTGCATTAGAAATAGGGAAAAGGTATCACCTTCAGAAGTTACGTCAAAAGTACCAAAAGATAACATCCCCAAAAGAGGCATACCATGCTTGTGAGGATATGATATATCTAACCAAAGAAACCGTGAGAGCTATTTTTTTAGATTCTAAACTTCACATCATTACTATTAAAGACATTTCCAATGGAACTGTAAATATGTCAATCGCTCACCCAAGAGATATTTTTAAAGAAGCTATAATGTATAACGCGGTATCGTTCATTTTAATACACAATCATCCATCTGGAGATCCCACACCAAGTATGCATGATATGGACATTACCAAAAAAATTATGGAATCTGGCGAGATTTTAGGCATCAACATGAACGATCATATAATAATTGGAAAAGATTCTTATTTCAGTTTCACTTTGGATAGGAGTGAAAAAATTGACTGAAAAAAATGGAAATAATAATGTAGAAGATAAATTGCGAAATTTATACAAAATAAAAGAAGAAATCGAAAAAGAATTAGAAAAAAAGGGTATAAGAAAACCTGACACACACCAGAAAAAGAAAACAGCTAAAACCATCTATAAAGCTGACTACGAAATAGAAAAATTAGCTGTTTCTATAAACAATATAAATAATTGGTTTGACTTGATAATTTACGATATAGATCTATCGAACGAAAAACTATCCCATTTTTTTGAACTCAGGTTAAGTCATAAAACTCTTCAAGAATATTCAAATCAATTCGGCATGATGCACCTATTCAGAAACGATTTTCAAAAAGCGGAAAGATTTTTTGAAAGTAAAAATGACATAAACTCAAAGATAAACCAAGGTTTTTTGAAAATAATAAGGAATGACGAAGACGCTAACAAATATTTTACTAAATTAATCAGTACACATCCAAAGAATGGTTTAGTTTATTTAACCCTCAGTCTATTATTTCTAAAAAGAAAAGACTTTTATAACGCATATAAAATTATTAAGGTGGCTAATTCCTTTTTAGATTATTCATTTATAAACATGGGGTTAAACGCTTATGAGAAGAATTTTCAAAAAGCTTTGTCCTTTTTATCAAAAGCTTACCTTGAGGGGAGGGCAAAAAGGTTTGTAAATTTGATAAACTATTATGTAAGTCTCTTTATTTCTGATTCGGAAAAAGCCTTCTCTACCTTCGCTCTATTGAAGGAAGATAAAACTCCATGTATAAACTGTATAAAAATCTTATCAAACTCCGAAAAAGTAGAACCTCCGAGTTATTGCCCATTTTATGAAAGAATACTATTTCATACTGGTAATCCTAAACCTTACAAAGCCGAAAACTCTGAACTTTACGAAATATTATTCCACAAATACTACCAAGAAAAAGATATACAACAATTCAATTCGTACGCTAAAAAAATTGAACAGTATTTCAACAATGTTCCACTAATATTTTTATCGTCAACAGAAACCACTTCTAAAAAAGTTATTACGGATCTGTTTTCGCAGCACAAAATGGGGATCAAGATCAACTTAAAAGGCCCTAACTATTATGACAACCTAAACAAAGTGACAACAGATCTTAAAACGAAATATCAAAGAAATTTCACATTCTTTTTAGATCTACCTTTTTATGAAGCATTGAGACTATTATTTGGTTGGAGGATCTGCCAATATCTGTATAGGTAGAGGCATGGCGAAGCCCTACCAGCCATTTTCCTTATGGACGGGCTGCGGGCGAAGGGGCGCTAACACAAGTTTTGAGTATGATTTTTCAGAATACGAGGAGGAATAAGATGACTTCACTAGCAGAAAGCGGAAAAAAGAAAATAGAATGGGTAAAAAAACACATGAAAGTCTTAAACTATTTAAAAAATCTATACCAAACAGAAAAACCCTTTGAAGGAGTAAATGTAGCTATAAGCATCCATTTAGAGGCAAAAACAGCTTACTTAGGAATAGTTATGCACGAATTAGGTGCCAATGTTGCTATAACAGGAAGTAATCCATTATCCACCCAAGAAGATGTCGTAGAAGCTCTCAAAGAATATGGACTCAACGTCCATGCGGAAAGAACTTTAGATGAATCAGTCTATTGGAAAAACATCGATAAAATATTAGAAACTAACCCTAATATAATTTTAGACGATGGAGCAGATTTGGGAATAACCTTAATAGAAAAACACCCTGAAAAAGTAAAAAATCTCTGGGGAATATGTGAAGAAACAACCACAGGTGTAAAAAGATACAAATCCCTTTTCAAAGAAAATAAATTACCTGTACCTGTGATTTTGATAAACGATTCTTACATGAAATATTTGTTCGATAACAGATATGGTACAGGCCAATCAACGTGGGATGGAATTATGAGATCCACCAATCTTTCTGTTTCGGGAAAAGTAGTAGTTGTGGCAGGATACGGCTGGTGTGGTAAAGGCGTTGCTATGAGAGCAAAGGGATTGGGCGCTAACGTAATAATAACTGAAGTTGATCCAATAAAGGCTAACGAAGCGATAATGGATGGCTTTAGGGTTATGAAAATGGATGAGGCGGTAAAATATGGGGATTTTTTTGTTACGGTGACAGGTGACATCGATGTAATAACGAAAAGACACTTTTTAGAAATGAAAGACGGGGCAATTCTTTCCAACGCAGGACATTTTGACGTTGAAGTAAAGGTTAAAGATTTGGAAGAAATTGCAGTAGACAAAATCAATGTAAGAAACGGAGTAGAAGAATACAAATTACCAAACGGGAAAAGCGTATTTTTATTAGGACAAGGAAGACTGGTTAACCTAGTTAACGGCGACGGTCATCCCGCTGAAATAATGGATCTTTCATTCAGCTTACAGTTAGAAGGCGCAAAATACATCAAAGAAAACCACCAAAATATGAAAGTAAATCTTTCCCCAGTACCTTATGAAATAGATGAAAAAATAGCACAAATCAACCTAAAAACATTAGGAATTGAGATAGACACCTTATCCAAAGAGCAGCAAGTTTATTTAAATAGTTGGAAATAATATAGAGGGGGGACACCTTTAGGTGTCCCTCTTACTCTACAAGATCCGCATACATTGGGAAACGTTGACAGAGAGAAATAACATCTTTTTTAATTTCTTGTGCTAAATCTTTATCTATATTTCCTTCTTCATCAAGAACATTGTTTGCAACTTTTGCTATCATTGAGGCGATTTCTTTCATTTCTTCTTCTTTCATCCCGCGTGTGGTAACCGCAGGGGTACCAATCCTTATTCCACTAGTCACAAAGGGTGACAACTTTTCTTTCGGGACAGTATTCTTATTGACCGTAATATCACATTGTCCTAAGGCGTTTTCAAGGGCTTTCCCTGTTATATTCAGCTCAGAGAGATCCACCAAGATCAAATGCGTATCCGTTCCACCTGAGACGATTCTCAAATTTTGATTAGAAAGTTCGTTGCTTAAAGCTTTAGCATTTCTCACTACTTGTTTTTGATATTCTTTGAAGTTTTCACTCATAGCTTCTTTAAAGGCAACAGCCTTTGCAGCTATTATATGTTCTAAAGGACCACCCTGTATGCCTGGAAAAATAATTTTATTGATCGACTTATAAATATCACTATCATTTGTTAAAATAATTCCACCTCTTGGTCCTCTTAAAGTTTTATGGGTCGTCGAAGTGACAACATGTGCATACTCAACTGGGTTTGGATGAATACCAGCAGCAACTAATCCCGCAAAATGGGCCATATCAACCACTAAATAAGCACCAACTTCATCGGCTATCTCTCTAAATCTTTTAAAATCTATTATCCTAGAGTATGCACTTCCACCTGCCACGATAACTTTAGGTTTTGCATTCTTAGCAATTCTTTCAACTTCATCATAATTGATAGTTTCTGTTTCTTCATCAACGCCATAAGAAACAACATTGAACAACATACCTGAGAAATTTACAGGGGCGCCATGGGTTAGATGGCCACCATGACTCAACGACATTCCCATTAATGTATCCCCAGGTTTCATAAGTGCAAGATAAGCACCCATATTTGCTTGAGAACCTGAATGAGGTTGAACGTTTGCAAACTTTGCATTGAAAAGTTCTTTTGCCCTATTTCTTGCAAGTGTCTCAACTTCATCTATATATTCACAACCTCCGTAATATCTTCTTTTCGGATAACCTTCAGCGTATTTATTAGTAAAAATGCTTCCTGCAGCTTCCATAACGGATTTTGACGCATAATTTTCTGATGCGATCAATTCTAAACCATACTCCTGCCTTTTAAGTTCTTTTTGAAGGATCTCGTATACTTTGCTATCAGAACCCTTTAAAGTTTCCCACACTGGCAACACCCCTTTTTTAAAATTGTAAGATAACTTATAAAATAATTATATTTCTAATATTTTAACACACTATTTAGTTTTCGAAATTAATTAAGGTCTTTTATCATATCTCAATGTTAAATTTTTATGATGAAATATTTTTCATGAAATTTTTTTCATATCGGTAATAATCACTTCTAATCAACTATAAACGTCTGTAATTGGTTGTAATCGACTTTGACTTATCTCCATTATTTGATTATAATCGAATTGTAGGGTAAATAATAAATAAGGGGGACAAACTATGAACTATGAAAAAAAGTTTTCACAAGTTGCAAAAACTGCAAAAGTAAACATTATAAGGGAATTATTAAAGGTAGCTTCTGATCCGGAGATGATATCATTTGGTGGGGGTGTACCTGATCCAGAGACCTTTCCTCGAGAAGAATTAGGAGAAATTGCTGCAAAAATTGTTCAAGAGGAGTACAAAATAACTCTTCAGTATGGTCCCTCCGAAGGAGATAATGAATTAAAAAATGCTTATATAAATTTACTAAAAAAACATGAAGGAATAGAAGGTGTATCTCCAGAGAATATGTTAGTAACTGTTGGCTCCCAACAAGCCTTGCAGTTGATAGGTCTGACCTTGCTCGATGAAAATTCTTACTGTGCTGTTGGAAAACCGGTATATTTAGGTGCAGTCAGTGCTTTTAAACAAATGTTTCCTAAATTTTTGGAAATACCCCTGGAAGATGATGGGATGAATGTGGATATCCTTGAAGAAAAATTGGACGAGTTAGTAAATAGGGGAGAAATTGATAAGTTTAAATTCGTTTATGTAGTACCAACGTTTCAAAATCCTGCAGGAGTAACTATGCCACTACAAAAAAGAAAAAAATTGATTGACTTAGCTCATAAGTACGATTTTTTGATTGTCGAAGACGATCCATATGGTTCGTTGAGATTTGAGGGCGAGCCAATTCCTTCGATTTATTCCCTTGAGCCAGAAAGGACGATCTTATTGAATACATTTTCTAAAATTTTGTGTCCAGGTCTGAGAATTGGGATAATTATTGCTTCAACGGACTTGTTAAGAAAGTTAACAATTATAAAACAAGGGGTAGATCTATGTACCCCATCGTTGACCCAGAGATTAGCAGCTAGATATCTCCAAGCTCACGATAGGATCGAACAGTTAAAACCCACATTAGAACTTTATAAGTCAAAAAAAGACACTATGTTGGATGCGTTGGAAAAGGAGTTTGGTGGTATGAAAGGGGTGAGCTGGACTCGCCCTGAAGGTGGTCTCTTCATATGGTTAACTTTTCCCGAATGGGTAGATACTATGGAAATGTTTGAAGAAGCAAAGAAGAACAAAGTATTGTATGTTCCCGGAGAAGCATTTTATGTAAACGAAGTCGAAAAAAATCACATGCGATTATCTTTCTGCCTTCCTTCGCACGAAGAAATAAATGAGGGTATAAGAAGATTGAGAAAAGTTGCAGAAAATTATGTAAATGCGAATTCGATGCGGAGCAAATCCTAAAAAACTGATTATAGGAGGAGCTTTATGTATAAAATATTGGTTATAAATCCAGGGGCAACGTCCACAAAGCTCTCGATTTTTGAGGATGAGAAAGAAGTAATCTCAGAAAGTATAGAGCATCTCAGTAGCGAGATAGAAAATTGCAAAACAATTATGAACCAATTACCCTTTCGTAAAAAGTGTGTTGAAGATTTTCTAAAAAGATACAACATATCTATCAATGAATTGGATGCGATAGCTGCTCGAGGTGGGATACTCCCTCCTATGGAAAGCGGTACTTACCGAGTGGATGAGAATATGGTTAATTACCTTAAAACCAAACCAAGAGTTGAACATGCATCTAACTTAGCTGCTGTAATAGCCATTGAACTATCAAAAAGTTCCTCGAAAGACTTGCCAGTTTTCATCACCGATCCCATTTCTGTTGATGAGTTTATTCCAGAGGCGAGAATATCAGGAATACCTCAACTTGAAAGGCACAGTTTATTTCACGCTTTGAATATGAAAATTGTTGCGAGATTTGCAGCAAAAGAATTGGGCAAAGAATATGAAAAATGTAATTTTGTTATAGCTCACTTAGGTGGTGGGATCTCCGTCGGTGCCCAAAGGAAAGGCTTTATGATCGATGTTAACAACGCAACAGATGAAGGACCTTTTAGCTCACAAAGAACGGGAGAACTACCAATGGGTGATCTGGCAAAATGGATTTTTAACAACATGCATTCTTACTCCAAAAACGATGTCAAATCTACGTTTGTAGGAAAAGGGGGTTTGTTTGCGTATTTAAAAACAGCAAGTTTAAAAGACGCTTTAAAACTTGCAGAAAAAGATGAATATGCAAAGTTAATCGTAAAAGCCATGGCGTACCAAGTTGCAAAGGAAATAGGTGGGATGGCAGCAATCCTAGGTGGAGATCTCGATGCCATTATATTAACTGGTGGAATGGTTCACAGTGATTATTTTGTTGAATTGATCAAAAGAAGAATCGATAAGTTAGGTGTAGTAATGGTTTATCCTGGAGCTTATGAAATGGAAGGGCTCGCTTTAGGAGCTTTGAGAGCTCTCAATCAATTAGAAAACACAAAGGTTTGGGAGGGTGAAAATATTTTATGAAAGTTGAGAATATTAGACAAATTATCGAATTAGTAAAACATGAACACAGATCAAAAACCATTGCCGTGGCAGCTGCCGAAGATGATGTCGTCTTGAAAGCTGTTCAAAAAGCAAAAGAAATCGATTTATGTAACTTTATCTTGTATGGTGATAAATTAAAAATCCAACAAATCTCAGAAGAAATTGGACTTGACACTACTAACATAGAAATCAGAGATGCTTCAACCCCTCTTGAAGCAGCAAAAGGAGCAATACAAGCAGTTGCCAATGGAGAAGCCGATCTGCCTATGAAAGGAAAACTGACCACCTCTGAGATTTTATCGGTATATTTAAAGGATGAATATGGTTTAAAAACCGGAAAAACAATGAATTTAGTTTGTGCCTTTGAAATACCCAGATACCACAAGTTGTTGATAATCTCTGATGCCGGTATGGTGATAGCTCCAACTCTTGAACAAAAAGTAGATATTATAAACAACGCTGTTTCAGTAGCCCATAAGTTAGGTATAGAAACACCAAAAGTTGCCGTTGTAGGGGCATTAGAAAAGGTTAATCCAAAAATGCCTGTAACAGTTGAAGCAGCAATATTAGCTCAAATGTACAGAAGAGGTCAGATAAAAGGGTGCATTGTAGATGGACCTTTCGCTATGGACAATGCTATATCTAAAGAAGCAGCTATACACAAAGGAATAAAAAGCGATGTCGCTGGAGACGCAGATATATTAATCATGCCCGATATAGAAGCAGGAAATATATTATATAAAACCTTGGTATATTTCGCAGATGCAAAGCTAGCAAGTTCAGTTGTAGGTGGCAAAAAACCAGTGGTTTTAACATCTAGAGCCGATAGTGACGAATCCAAACTAAACGCTATAGCGTTTTCAATATTAATGTCTTAAATTTAAAAAGGAGAATTCATATGTATAAAATTCTCGTTATAAATCCAGGGTCCACATCGACCAAAATTGCTGTTTATGAAGATGAAAATCAAAGGCTAAAAAAAGTCATCAATCACGATGTCAATGAATTGAAAAAATACAAGAGTGTTGCCGATCAATACGAATTTAGGAAGAATACGATTTTACAGTTTTTGAATGAAGAAGGAATAAACTTATACACTTTTTCAGCCATCATCGGGCGCGGAGGTCTCTTAAGACCTATACCAAGTGGGACTTATGAAATAACCGATCAGATGCTCGAAGAATTGCAAAGTGCTAAATACGGAGAACACGAATCGAATTTAGGGGCTCTAATAGCAAGCGAATTAGCAGAACATATTGGTGTAAAAGCTTATATAGCCGATCCCGTTGTGGTGGATGAGATGGAAGATTTAGCAAGAGTTTCAGGTCATCCTCTCTTTCAGAGAAAATCGATTTTTCATGCTTTAAATCAAAAAGCTGTGGCAAGATTGCTCAGTGAAAAATTAGGCCGTAATTATCATGACTTGAATCTCATCGTTGTTCATATGGGCGGGGGAATATCCATTGGAGCACACAAAAAAGGTAGGGTAGTTGATGTTAACAACGCTCTTGATGGAGACGGTCCTTTTACCCCCGAAAGATCAGGAACGTTACCCCTTGTTGGGTTTATAGACCTTTGCTATTCAGGGAAGTATTCTGAAAAAGAAATAAGAAAGCTCATAAAAGGTAATGGGGGGTTAATTGCTTATTTAGGTACCAATGACGTGAGAGAGGTAGTAAAAAGAATAAAAAGTGGCGATAAAAATGCTGAATTAGTATATTTCGGATTGATACATCAAATAGTTAAATGGATAGGGAAAATGTCTGCGGTATTGAATTTTGATGTAAACGCCATAGCTTTAACCGGAGGAATGGCATATGAAAATGAATTTCTTGTTCCTCAAATAAAAGAGAAAGTAAGTTTTATCGCTCCCGTTTATGTGTTTCCTGGAGGAGACGAAGAAAAAGCTTTAGCCCTAGCGGCGCTTAGAGTACTAAAAAAATTAGAACCAGCAAAAATCTACTAATAAGGGAGCTCTAAATACATGTTGAAGAATTTATTTAAAGATTATCAAGTTCATATTTTCATTGGAATGTTTGGTTCCGGAAAAACAGAAGTTTCTATCAACATAGCCTCAGAGCTAAAAAAAGAACACAATAATGTTGCGATTGCGGATTTAGATATCATAAGCCCGTACTTTCGGGTCCGCGATAAAATAAAAGAACTGAATCAAAAAGATATTAAAGTAATCACTCCCCCAACAAAATACTTGCACGCAGATGTTCCCATTGTTCCTGGTGAAATAGGAGGATACATAACAAACCAAGATTATAAAACGGTAATAGATGTAGGGGGAAACGAAGACGGTGTAAAAGTTTTAGGATCTTTAAAAAATTATATAGATAATGCAAAATGTGCCCTGTACTTTGTAATCAACACGAGAAGACCTTTTATGGATAATAAGGAATATATAATAAAAAATTTGCAATCCTTGGAAAGTAGCTCGAGATTAAAAATTAATTATTTAGTTGTAAATTCAAACATTCAAAATGAAACAACTAAAAAAATCATAGAAGAAGGAGAAAACATAATAGAAGAAGTTTCCCAAATAACAAATATTCCCGTTGCATTTACAGTAATATCAAAAAACTTAGAAGACAAGATAAATACCAAGTTTGAAAAATTTGTGATTCAAAGATTCTTTGAGAACTATGGTTTTTGCTGATCTATGCAAAAAGCATTGTTTGCAATGCTTTTAAAGTAATATCCAAACCCTCATTTGTTTTGCAAATGATGTTACGCGAATTTGGGGGTTTTTAAGGGGGTATCCCCTTTTGCAGCTCTGTGCAAAATGGTTCTTTATAATAAATTTAAATTTGGGGGTTTTTAAGGGGGTATCCCCCTTAATGCCTATAAATGATTGGAGGGAAAACAATGAAAGAAACAAAATTCTCAATTGAAATTGATAAAGAAAGATGCAAAGGGTGTGGACTATGTATTGAAGCTTGTCCCAAAGATGTCCTTGAATTTTCTAAAGCATATAACAACAAAGGTTATCATCCAACACAAGTTAAGAACATTGAAAATTGTATAGGATGTGGTTTTTGCTATCAAATGTGTCCTGATGTATGTATAACTGTAAAAGTATTAGAAAAGGCAAGGAGTTGATTTTTATGGAAAAAGCCGAAAAAGTTATGGTTAAAGGTACCGAAGCAATAGGTGAAGCTGCAATAAGAGCAGGATGTAGATTATATTTTGGTTACCCTATCACTCCTCAAAGTGAATTAACAGAATACATGGCAAGAAGATTACCTGAGGTAAATGGAACTTTTTTACAAGCTGAAAGCGAAGTGGCAGTTTCAAATATGATATATGGAGCAGCTAGCACTGGAAAAAGAGTTATGACTTCCACTTCTTCCCCTGGATTCTCTTTAATGCAAGAAGGGGTTTCTTACATAGCGGGGGCTGAACTTCCATGCGTTTTTGTAAACGTTGTGAGAGGTGGGCCAGGATTGGGAGATATACAACCAGCGCAATCAGACTATTTTCAAGCCACAAAAGGTGGTGGGCATGGCGATTATAAGTTGATCGTGTATGGTCCTGAATCCCTTCAAGAAGCTGTTGAATTGACTATTCGAGCTTTCGATGTAGCCGATAAGTACAGAATACCGGTGTTACTATTGACAGATGGATTACTTGGTCAAATGATGGAACCAGTGAAATTCCCCAGCTTTAAAAATCTAAACACTTTACCCGATCATTCAGATTGGGCATTGACTGGAACAAAAATGCAGCGAGAACCACACAGAGTTACATCCTTTGATTTAGACCCCGTAAAATTAGAAAAAATGAATATTCAAAGACATGAAAAATACAAAACAATAGTAAAAAAAGAAAAATTATTTGAAGAATATAAATTAAACGATGCAGAAGTTGTGCTGGTTGCCTATGGAACAATGGGAAGAATAGTTAAATCAGTTGTGGATACTGCCAGAGAAAAAGGCGTAAAAGCAGGGGTATTTCGCCCAATAAGTTTATGGCCATTTCCATATGAAGAATTGGGAAGATACACTGAAAACGCTAAATTGTTCTTCACCATAGAAATGAGTTTCGGTCAGATGTTGGAGGATGTAAGACTGGCAGTCAACGGAAAAAAACCAGTGGAATTTTATGGAAGAACGGGTGGAGTAGTTCCAACCCCAGGAGAAGTATTGGCAAAATTAATGGAATTAGTTTAAAGGAAGGTGAGATTAATGGCCTATGCAGAAAGATTTAAAGCACCAACCTCATTAAGTGAAAAAGAGTTTACATATTGTCCAGGATGTTCTCACGGAATTGTTCATAGATTGATCGCTGAAGTAATTGATGAGCTAGAAATACAAGGTAAAACCATAATGGTTGCACCTGTTGGATGTTCCGTATTTGCTTATGAATTTTTTGATGTAGATGGCACCGTAGCAGCTCACGGAAGGGCACCTGCGGTAGCTACTGGTATCAAAAGAGCAAGTCCAGATAACGTTGTTTTTACATACCAAGGGGACGGTGATTTAGCAGCTATTGGAACCGCAGAAATAATACATGCTGCCAATAGAGGTGAACTCATTACAACAATTTTTATAAACAATGCTATATACGGTATGACAGGAGGACAAATGGCACCAACTACCCTTTTAGGAATGAAAACTACAACTACCCCATATGGAAGAAAAGAAAATATTGAAGGGTATCCTATTCATGTTTCAGAGGTTCTAAAAGAATTGTCAGGAGTTGCGTTTCTAGCTCGTACAAAAGTTACAACTCCACAAGACGTAATAAAAACAAAAAAGTATTTAAAAAGGGCTTTTTATGCTCAACTCAATAATATAGGTTTTGGTTTAGTTGAAGTTTTATCAACATGCCCCACTAATTGGGGATTAACACCCATAGAATCTATGAAGTGGTTGGAAGATAATATGGTAAAAGAATTTCCTTTAGGTGTATATGTCGATAAAGTGGGAGATGTTTACTAATCATCTTATATCCCCTTGTTCTTACAAATATCAAAGGAAATAAATAAATGGAGGTGTTTTTATGTCATACCATGGATTAATAGCCGCTGGTTTTGGTGGACAAGGTGTAATGCTTTTCGGTCAAATAATTTCTTTAGCGGCCATGATTGATGGAAAATATACCACATGGCTTCCATCATATGGACCTGAAATGCGAGGTGGAACTGCAAACTGTACGGTAATAACTTCTGATGAATACATTGCGTCACCGGTGTTAGATGAACCGAATGAAGTTGCTGCGTTTAATATTCCGTCTATGATAAAATTTGAAAAAGTATTGAAAGAGAATGGGCTATTGTTGATCAACTCTTCTGTGATCGATAAAAAACCAGAAAGAGAAGACATATATTTAGTTAAAGTACCTGCTAATGAAATAGCGGACGAACTAGGTAATTTAAAAGTTTTAAATATGGTTATGCTTGGAGCTTACTTAAAAGCAACACAAGCAGTCAGCTTTGAAGCCGTAGAAGAAGCTTTAAAAGAAAAATTAACAGGGAAAAAGGGAAAATTACTAGAAATAAACCTAAAGGCAATAAAAGCGGGTATGAAAGAAACTGTAAAATAAGAAAATAAAATAATAAATGCTGGAAAATTTCCGGCATTTATTATTTTTGATGGCGGAGAGAGTGGGATTTGAACCCACGGACAGCTTTTAACCGTCACACGCTCTCCAGGCGTGCGCCTTCGACCACTCGGCCATCTCTCCATAATAGTCATTAACTTTTCCAAAATTTATTATATCATAATAATCCCTTACCGTCAACCAGCCACAGAACTAATTGTCGTTATATTTTAGATAATCCTAAATTAGGAACAACATCCAAATCTAAGGTATCAAACATGTTTCTTATATACTTTTCATACCCAGCACGACATATCATCGCTGCATTATCAGTACATAACGATTGTCTTGGATAATAGATATTCATTTTGTCTTTAAAAGCATTTAATTTTTCCCTCAACAGGGAGTTTGCAGCAACTCCTCCTGCGATCACAATGTCTTTTATATTTTCTTTTATTGCAAATTTAGTAACTTTATGAACAAGAGTGTTAATTATCGCTTCTTGAAATGAAGCTGCAATATCTTCTTTTTTCGCCTGCGGATAATCTCTCACAAAATACAAAACTGATGTTTTTAAGCCGGAAAACGAAAAGTCGTATCCTCTATCGTACAACGGCCTTGGAAAATCGTACAATTTTTGAGCATTTTTTGAAATTTCATCTATAACTGGCCCTCCGGGATAACCCAAACCCAAAATTCTTGCGACTTTATCAAATGCTTCCCCTACCGCATCATCACGTGTTTCTCCAATTATATTAAAATCCAAATAATCTTTCACCAACAAAATTGCTGTATGTCCACCGGAGACTAATAATGTGACAAAAGGAGGTTTCAATTTTGGAAAATCAAGAAAGTTAGCGTATATATGGCCCATTAAATGGTTTACACCAATTAACGGTTTACCCAAGGATAAAGACATCCCCTTAGCAAAACTCACTCCAATAAGTAAGGCCCCAATTAATCCAGGGCCAAAAGATACACTAACTGCATCTATGTCATTTGGGGTAATTTGTGCCTCTTCGAAGGCTTTTAAACTTAATTTGTACAAAACTTCGACATGTTTTCGAGCTGCAATCTCTGGTACAACTCCTCCAAATATCTTATGAACATCGATCTGCGAATAAACTAAATTAGAAAGCAATTGATCTTTACCTTTTAATATTGCAACAGCAGTTTCATCACATGATGTTTCTATTCCAAAAATGATTGGCTCTTTTTCACTTTCTCTGTTCAAGCAGTTTCCTTCCTTTTAACAGCTGGTTTTTTCTTATTTACTACCTCTTCATCTATAACAATTTTGTTAATTTTATTTTTTATCTCAGGCGCTTCATACATTATATCAAGCATTATCTCTTCGAATATCGTCTTTAACGCCCTTGCTCCTGTTCCCCGTTTCAAGGCTTGAGAACATATCTCTTTCATGGCTTCCGTTGTGATTTCTAGTTTTATACCTTCTATTTCCAACATCTTTTGATATTGCTTGAATAAAGCATTCTTTGGTTCCATAGCTATCTTAATAAGGTCTTCTTCATCCAAATCGTTAAGTGTTGACACTACAGGGAATCTACCTACAAATTCTGGAATTAATCCATACTTAATAAGATCATCTTGAACAATATTCCTTAAGATCTCACCATCTCTTTGTTTATTATTACTTTTTATGTCTGCTCCAAATCCTAAAGAAGAATCCTTTACCCTATGCTTTATTATGTCTGTTAAACCATCAAAGGCCCCTCCTGCAATAAAAAGGATCTTCGAGGTATCTATTTGGATAAATTCTTGGTAAGGATGTTTCCTTCCTCCTTGAGGAGGAACGTTAGCTAAAGTTCCTTCAACTATTTTAAGTAATGCTTGTTGTACCCCTTCACCAGAAACATCCCTAGTAATTGAAGGATTTGGTGATTTTCTAGCTATTTTATCAATTTCATCGATATAAATTATTCCTTTTTCAGCTCTTTTTACGTCGTAATCACAAGCTTGCAAAAGTCTTAGTATAACGTTTTCAACATCATCTCCAACATAACCAGCTTCAGTTAAAGTTGTTGCATCCGCGATGGCAAAGGGAACGTCTAATATCTTAGCCAAAGTTTGAGCAATCAAAGTTTTTCCAGTGCCAGTAGGTCCGATCATCAAAACGTTAGATTTATCTAACTCAACGTCGGTAATATTCTTTGAAGAAAATATTCTTTTGTAGTGATTGTAAACAGCCACAGAAATTATTTTCTTAGCTGTCTCTTGACCAATTACATATTTATCCAGCTCTGATTTAATCTCTCTTGGAGTAGGAAGAGTTTCAACCTTTGTTTCATTCTTTTCCCCGTTTTTTGCCTTATTTTCTTCAACTAACTCTTGAAAAAGATTTATACACTCATCACAGATATAAATGCCGTTTGGCCCAGCAATTAAGGCTTCTGCCTGGCTTGATGGTTTTCCACAAAAAGAGCAATACTTTTCTGACATTAATAATTCCTCCTGTTATGTGTTTCTTACTTCATATAAGATCGAGACTAATTATACCATTTCTTTGTTAAAATAACTTTATAATAAACTCATGTATTTATCCCCACTATCTGGGGCAACGGTAACAATTCTTCTCCCTTTTCCCATTCTATCCGAGAGTTTGATCGCTGCCGCTATGTTTGCACCTGAAGATATCCCCACAAATAAACCTTCGTCTTTTGCAAGTTGCTTGGTCATTTCAATAGCTTCTTCATCATTTATCTGCATTATTTCGTCTACTAAATTCATATCTAAATTATCAGGAATGAATCCCGCTCCTATGCCTTGAATCTTATGTTTACCAGGGTTACCTCCCGATATAACGGGCGAATTGGAAGGCTCTATAGCAACTATTCTAACACATTCTGAGAATGCTTTTTTCAACGCCCTTGCTACCCCGGTTATCGTTCCACCGGTTCCTACACCTGCAACAAAGGCATCCAAAGAATAGTCCATCTGTTTGATAATTTCAGGCCCTGTAGTTACTTCATGTGAATATGGATTGGCAGGATTTGAAAACTGGTTAGGCATATATCCTTTTGTTTCGTTCACAATATCTAAAGCCTTGTTAATTGCCCCTTTCATTCCTTGATCAGCGGGAGTAAGTATCAATTCGGCACCAAAAAACTTTAAGATTTTCTTTCTTTCTTCACTCATGCTTTCAGGCATAGTTAATATGACTCTATAACCTCTGCTTCTACCAATTGCTGCCAAAGCTATACCTGTGTTTCCGCTCGTAGGTTCGACAATTATATTTTGGCTCTCATTAAGCTTGTTCTTAATTTCACCATCACTTATCATAAAAAGAGCGGGCCTATCTTTTACACTACCTGCAGGATTATTTTTTTCTAATTTAACAAAAACTCTTCCTGGTTGAATAATTTTTGATAAGGTAATAATCGGAGTGTTCCCTATCGAGGTGTAAATCAAAAAAATCACCTTCCATCTTATATTGTTTGAGATTAAATCAAAAAAATTATCTTACTCTTGCAAATGTTTTCAGACGTTCCTAGATGAATTATCTAAATTACAAAATCCGAGTTTATTGTATTGTTTAAGTCATAGTAATTAGAAGACGGACAATTGGTTTTTTTGATCTTTGCTGGTATACCAACTGCCAAGGATTTAGGTGGCACATCCATTAAAACAACGGAATTAGCACCAATGACCGATTCATCTCCTATGTATATGTGTCCAAGAACCTTAGCTCCGGCACCGACCATCACATTTTTACCAACTATAGGGTGCCTTTTTCCGGTTGTAACATTTTTAGCTCCCAGAGTAACCCCATGATAGATCAACGTCCCACTACCTACACTCGCTGTTTCTCCAATAACAACACCAAAACCGTGGTCAATAACTACCCCTGGTTCAATATAAGCTGCGGGATGTATATCCATAGAATGTAATATCTTACTTAACACATATATAATGTAAGCAATAGGATATATTTTGTACCTATAAAAGAAGTTAGCAAAACGATAGGCAATCAAACCATGAAGAGAAACCGAGGTGAAAAAAACTTTCCACTTATTTTTGGCCACAGGATCCTTCTCAATGTACATATCTAAATCTTTTGACAAAGCTTTGAATATTCTCCCAAAATCCCGAAAAAAATTTAAAAAACCTTTCATTAAATCACTCCCCGGCTAAATTAAATATAACCAAAACTGTCGACATTACAACAAAATTATATCTTAATTTCTTTTCAAGAGAAAGATGTTTTTCTAAATTACTGTTAACGCTTTATCTCGGGGAGATAATTTAGTTAAGTTACCTTTCTGAACTCTTGAACTAAAAAACTGGCTTTTTTTTCGTTTTTCTTTTCTGCCAAAACTAATTCTTTGGGGGATAAGTAAAATATTATATTTTCTGACATTCTAGATAAAATTGAGCGAATTTTTCTGATATGTATCGTGATTAGATATTGATTTTCAAAAGAATAGGACAATTTAAAAGAAATTTTTGAATTATTGTTTTCTTTGTAAATGTAACTGTTTCCTTTATTTAAGAGTAAGTAGGCAATATTACTTTCAGAAAATGTTACATATAGTTTTGATAAAACCTTTTTTAATTCTTTTGTGTTCATCTCTTTTTCTTCGACAAAGCTCTTTTGCGTTACCAACAAATTTTTATTGTAAGAAGGTATGGCTGAACATATTTTAATGAATATTCCTGGCATCTTTAATACAATATCTTTTTTGTCTATACCAAACTCAAGGATAGAACTTTTTTTCAAAAGGTTTAAAGACTTAACTATATGACGGGCGGAAATAAACGGAATTTCCCTATGAAACTCCTCCCTGATATTTCCGTAAATGCTATTTAATTTATAATAATTACTCAAATACCCAAAAATTAAATTATCATTGAACGTAAAAAAGTCAATGATATCCCCTTCGTTGGCAGAAGCAGAAACAAAATCGAGTTTATTTAGAAAAGACCCTATATCTTTTTTGATTAATAAGGTAAATTCTCTACTTACTTCGATTTGTTTGGTGTCTATCTTTTCAATTTTACTATTCAATGTGATTCCTTGAATTTCGAATGAGATGAGACTATCTTCTACCGTTATTTTGACCAAAGAATCATCTTTTAATTTTTTATCCCTTATAATTCCCTTTAAGTATTGAATTGGAACGGAAGCAACCCCATCAAACGGAAGAAATTCTTTGGTAACGTTCAAATACAGCTTGGCACAACCATCTGTTGCATAAATTTTAAGGGCTCTGTCATAATAAAAGTAAGCATTTCTGAAGGAGGGCTCAACGGAACCACAGAATGCGTCAAGAAGTTTTGTAATATTTTTTAATTCACCATAAGTCAACCAACCTTCCATTTATTTCATCCTTTAAAAAGTGACATTTGATTTGTTTCCGGTAAGCCTTTCAACACGCCTAATTCTCTTAAAGTTTCCACATTCGTCTTGTTACACCCACTCTTTGCAGCAAAATCTTCTATTGATCTAAAACCATTTTCTCTTGACTTAAGAATATTCTCTGCTGCTTTTTCACCAAGATTCGGTACTTTGATAAAAGGCACAATCAGAGAGTTTCCTTCTATTAAAAATTTTTTCGAATCAGACTTGTACAAATCAACCATTTTAAAATCATAACCTCTTAGCATCATTTCCAACGCTAACTCTAATACGACCATCTCATTTTTTTTACGCACATCCAGATCCATATTACGCAGTTCAAATATCCTTTTTTTAATGGCTTCTCGACCGGAGAAAATAACTTTTAAGTTGAATTCATCACCTTTGACGGTAAAATACGTAGAATAAAACGCTAAAGGATAATGAACTTTAAACCATGCTATTCTAAAAGCCATGCTAACGTAAGCAGCCGCATGAGCTTTTGGAAAGAGATATTTAATTTTTTGACAAGAGATGATAAACCATTCAGGCACATTTAATTTTTTCATTAATTCAATGTCTTCTTCGTTGATACCTTTGCCTTTTCTCACCTTTTCCATTATTGAAAAAGCACTTTTAGGTGGAGCACCTTTGGATAATAAATAATTCATTATATCATCTCTACAAGAAATTACCTCATCTAAAGTAGCAATCTTTCTGTCGATCCAGTTTTTAGCTATCCCTGCCCACACATCGGTGCCATGGGATAAACCAGATATTCTTACTAATTCAGAAAAACTCTTTGGCCTTGTGTCTTCCAACATCATTCTGACAAAGGTAGTGCCAAATTCTGGGACCCCTAACGTTCCAACAGTTGTACCTAATTCATTTTTTAAGTCTATTTTCAACGCTTTTGTAGAGGAGAACAAGCTCAAAGTTTTTTTATCGTCCATTGGGATCGCTAATGGGTCTACTCCAGTTAAATCAGACATCATTTTAATGAATGTGGGGTCATCGTGACCAAGTGCATCTAATTTTACAAGATCGTTATGTATAACGTGGTAATCAAAATGGGTGGTTTGAACACTTGATTTAGTGTCATTGGCAGGGAACTGAATTGGTGTATAATTGTAAACTTCATCTTCTTTTGGAACTATCATTAATCCACCAGGATGTTGCCCTGTTGTTCGTTTTACCCCTGTTATCGCCTTGACTATTCGCGTTATCTCGCTATTCTTCACAATTCCTTGCTCTTCGCAATATTTTTTAGCAAAACCAAAGGCCGTTCTGTCTGCAATTGTTGATATAGTACCTGCCCGAAAAACATGGCCTTCTCCGAACATTTTTTCAATGTATTTATGCGCCATGTTTTGATAATCTCCAGAAAAATTCAAATCTATATCAGGTATTTTGTCACCTTCAAACCCCATGAATGTTTCAAATGGTATATCTTGACCATCTTTTTTCATTTTAGTTCCACATTTTTCACATTTTTTATCAGGAAGATCATAACCAGAACTTATTTCCTCATTATCAAAAAATTCTACGTTTTTACAATTTGGACATATATAATGAGGAGGTAAAGGGTTTATCTCGGTTATTCCCAGCATCGTAGCCACCAAAGAAGAACCAACAGAACCTCTGGAACCCACCAAATATCCATCCTCTAAGGATTTTTTCACTATTTTTTGAGCAATTAGATACAGTACAGCATACCCATGTTTTATGATGGATTCTAGTTCTCTGTTCAAACGGCTTTCAACGATTTTTGGTAAAGGATTGCCATATATTTCATAGGCTTTTTCCTTTGCAAGTTTTTCAATTTCTAATTCAGCGTTCTCTATCTTTGGAGGATGCAGTTTGTTACTAAGTGGCTTTATTATTTCTATCTGATCTGCAATCTCGTTAGTATTGGTTATGACAATTTTCTCTGCTATTTCTTTATCTTCAAAAATTCGTTGAGCTTCTTCTACCATCTCATCAGTTGTACGCAAGTATCTGTGTGCAGTGGAAGTTTTTCTCTTTTCTGCAACTTTTAATGCGTTGTAAAAAATCTGATCTTCTTTATCTAGGTAATGGGCGTTTGAAACCATAACAACAGGCATGTTTAATTCGTTGCCAAGGTTATATATATCCCTATAAATCTTTTTTAACTGTTCTTCTGAAATAGATCTGTCTGATAATGCATCTAACGGGGTTAATTCCAAATAATCGTAAAATTTGGCAATTTCGAGAATTTCATCATGAGATCCACCCCTGAGATAGCTTTGAAAGATTTCTCCTTCTTCTGCTCCACTACCTATCAACAAACCTTCTCTCATTTGAGATAATTGGCTTTTTAAAATTCTAGGAACTCTGTAAAAATATTTTATGTGGGCATTTGAAACTAGTTTATAAAGATTCTTAAGGCCTGTTTTGTTTTTTACTAAAATAGTCATCGTACTTGGTCGAATTCTTTTAAAATCTATGAATTTTTGTAATTTTTCAAGATCCGACAACATTTCAACATCCATACCTGCCGTGAGGCCGTTTTTATTTTTCAGTTTTGCCATTTCTATCAGTTTCAAAAACACTAAGGCGGTTATATAGGCGTCTTCATGAGCCCTATGGTGTTCAAAACTCCCAAGCTTTAACTCCTCAACTACCTTATCAAGCCCATACCCTTTCAACGTTAACAGAGATTTTGAAAGAGCTAAAGTATCAATATAAGTCTGCTCAAAGTGATCGTTATAGACCTTCCTAACCCATTCTCGTAAAAAACGGTAATCAAAGTCTGCGTTGTGGGCAACTAACACTGTACCTTCTATGAAACTCAAAAATTGAGGAAGGACTTCCTCTATAGGTCTTTCAACTTCCAACATCTGATTCGTTATACCTGTAAAATTAGTTGTAAAGTTTGAGACAGGTTTTCTGGGCTTTACTAAACTATGAAACTTAGACACTATTTTCATATTCTTTATTTTTACAGCCCCGATCTCTATAATTTCGTGCATGGCAGGCTCTAATCCTGTAGTTTCCAAGTCAAAAACAACAAACTCAGTTTCACTTATTTTCTTATCTTCCCCGAGCAAACTTATAATATTGACAAATTCATCAACGACATAGGCTTGCATACCGAAAATAGGTTTAATACCTTCAGCAACAGCTTTTTCATAAAATTCTGGAATACTCTGAACGACCCCAGAATCGGTTATAGCTACCGCTTTATGGCCCCAATTTTTTATGGTCTTTACTACTTCCCCCACATCGAGTAACCCTTCCATCGCACTTAGTTTTGAATGTAAATGAAGCTCCACCCTTTTTGTGGGGTATTTATCTTTCCTTTCAAGGGTTTCTTCTTTTAACTTAACTATATTCATAGGTCTAATTGCAAATTCATGACTAAAAGAATCGTAAAAAATAATACCTTCAATTAATACGTTATCTCCCTCATCTAATTCTTTGTTTAAATTATTAGCCGTTTCAGAAAAGGTTTTTACAACAGCGGAACTTTTTTTATCAGTAATGAAAAGAGTAGATACAGGTCCTTTTTCATTGTACTCTTTGTAAAATATTTTCCCGTTAACTACAACGTTACTTCCTTCATTTGAAGGAAGCATCGATAACGGTAGTGGTACCTTTTTAAAATCTCTCCCTATTATTACAACCCTTTCGACTTCAGCTAATTTTTTCGAGGTTTCATAATCAGAAGATAAATTACTATCTTGGGAATAATGGGTTTCATAACCTTCATCAATAAAAGTTGGTTTTAAACTTTCATCTATAATGATTTCATAAGGGATTTCTTTCCCAAGATATTTAAATAAAATATTATCCAATTCTTCTTTTTCCTTTGTTAATCGGTTTTTTACTATCGGCGAGTACGTTTTAAATACTATTTTGTTTTCTTGAGAATATTCAGGTTTTAAAAGTCTTAGATAATCTTTTAAACGAAGATTCATTATCAATTGATGCCAATTATTAACTATAAATTCAGGTCCTTCATCATTTGTAAAAGAGATTTTTACATCTCTCTTGAGAAGTCTGGTAAAGAAAAGCTTTAATGAAGCCTCATCTATATCTTCACTTAATTTCTGTAAATTGATTTCAACCTCTTTGTCTTTCACGATGATTTTCCCATTTAATTCAAAAGGAATGAACCCCACATTTTCCTTTAAGAAATCTTTAATATCCAGCATTTTTGAAGCTCCTCCTAAAATTTCCATGGCAAAAAGCCGTGGCTAACGCATCTGCTGCATCATCTGGAGTTGGTGTTTTTTCCAACTTCAATAATAATTTTAAGGTTCTCTGTATCTGCCCTTTTTCAGCTCTTCCATATCCTGTAACAGCCTGTTTTATCTGAAAAGGTGTGTATTCATAAATCGGTATATTTTCTTTTTCCAAACAAAGTAGAATAACGCCTCTAGCCTCTCCAACCTGTATAGCGGTTGCAACGTTTTTAAAAAAGTACAATTTTTCTACAGCAGATTCATCAGGCTTATAGGTTTGTATTAAATTCCTAAGTTGTTCGTCTATGCTCAGCAACCTTTTTGGAAGTTCTTCTTCCTTGCTGGTATATATTACACCATAATCGATAAAATTGAAAATGTTACCTTTTTTTTCAAGGACACCATATCCAATTCTTCCATAACCGGGATCTATACCCAGAATTACCATTTAAGATACACTCCAAATACATTCAATTTCTTCTATCTCTTTGGGGATTGCCCTTGATAAATTTTCGCATCCGTTCTCAGTTATAAGAAGATCGTCTTCTATACGCACGCCGATACCCTCTTCCTCTATGTACAAACCTGGTTCGTTGGTAATAACCATTCCTGGTTTTAAAGGCATATACTTGTCACCTACGTCATGGGTATCTAAACCCAAAAAGTGACTCACAGAATGAAAATAATATTTTGAAAGTTCTTCATCGGTTTTAATCAATCCTATCTTTTTACAACTTTCTGCTAATGATTTCTTTGCAATTTCATTCAATTCAAAAAGGGTTAAACCTGGCTTGGCTTGTGACTGAACTTCTTTCTGGGTATTTAAAACAATTTGGTAAATTTCCGCTTGCCTTGGAGAAAACTTTCTGCTTATTGGGAAAGTTCTGGATATATCGCCGCTATAGTAATTATATTGTGCTCCCAAGTCCAGCAAAACTAAATCTCCTTCTTGTATTTTTCTTTCGTTGGCAGAGTAATGTAGAATCGTGGAGTTAGGCCCTGAAGCTACTATTGGTTTAAATGCGAAATCTTTTACCCCGTTTTTTCTCAAAGAAAAATCAAAATATGCTTCGAGCTCGTACTCGTACATTCCAGGCTTTGAATTTTTTATTATGTTCAAAATTCCTTCTTTTGTAATTTCGATAGCTTTCTTAATATTTTCTATTTCTTCTTCGTCTTTAATAGTCCTCAAATCTGCTATTTTTGTTGAAATATCTTTTATACAAACATATGGAAACAATCTTTGTATTTCTTGAGCAATTTGCTTTTCTTTTGTCATATTCTCCCAATGAGGAGATTTTAAATACAAATATACATTTTTAATATTAGACCTTGATAGGGTGTCTCCAATATATCCATTGAATTCATCCAAAAAAGATATATCTTCTTCTTGAATTTTACTCAATTTAGAACAATGCTCTTTACTTGGTTTTTTACCAACCCACCTAGCTAACTTTGGATCGTTTCTTTCTATGAACAGTTTTTCAACAACTTTTGATTCGGTTTTGCTAATTACTAAATAAGCGTTTTCTATGTCCAAATCAGTAAAATAATAGAAGTTTCGATTCGGGGTAAAGTTATAGGTTTCGTCTGCGCTTTTTACTGGGCTCTTTCCTGAGTAAAGAATCAACATCGAACCTTCTTCTAAACTGTTTAATATTTTTTCTATTCTACTTTTTACATCAGCCATATCGAATCCCCCTAACACGAAAAAAATTGTTTGCTTCTAATCTACGATTTATTATATCATTAAAATGTGATACTTTCATTCTAAAGAAATTACTTTTTTAGACGATTATATTTTAGGAATCAGAATTAGACACTTTAGAAATTAAATAATTTTAAAAAACAAGATTTTGATTTTAAAAGGGTCACAGGGTGGAGCCCTCCCCGACCCAGCCGGGCGGGCTGCTGGGCAAAGGAGAGCTAAAAATGATGGAGGTATTTTAAAAATTTTTGAATTTTAGAAGTATGCTTTAAAGCAAATTTCAGAGTTTCTAAAGTCAGTATGTCAGAATAAAAAGGAGTGGTTATAATGTTTGATGATGAGAATATAAGGTTAAAAATAAGTGGGTTAAAAAGTGTTAATTTAGATATTCCTGCAGAAAAGTACAATACTTTTGAAGAGATGGTGCAAGATTATATTAACAAAACACAAGGTGTGTTGACTAAAATAAAGATCAACGAAAAAGAGATTCCCCTAAGTTATTACGATGAAATAAAAGATTCTTTTTTTGAAGGTGGAGAAGAGATAGAGTTGGAATTCACGTCAAAAAAAGAAGTTTTGTTCGATCTTATCTCCCAATCACTTGAATACATTAGTAAGGTTAGGGAAAATTTAGAAAGGGTTTCAAAAGAAGTTTTGCTTAATACAAACGAAGGGCATAAAATGCTTAACAGTATTGCAGAAGGTTTACAAGCACTATTAAACGTTATACAACAAACACGAGCTTTCAGTGACGAAGCTTTTTACAACCCTGGAGACTTAGACTACGTACAAAATGTTGTCCAAGACATAATTAAATCCCAAAGCGAACAAGATTATTTAGAACTCTCAGACATCATCGAATTCGATTTCAACGAAGTTTTGTCAACCTTTGAAACGATTTTAAAAAATGCTCAAAAAACTCTTGAAAGAAAAGGGGTGTAATTTGAATGTACAATAATAATCAAAACGCTAACTATTATTTTGAAAACAGTATAAAAACAGCTAGCCCCGCAAAATTAGTCGAATTATTGTATCAAAATTCAATCGAAAGAATAAATAAGGCAATAAAAGCTATCGAGAATAAAAATCTTTCCGAGGCTAACAAACAGATTATAAGGGTGGAAGACATAGTTACAGAACTTAACGTCTCGTTGAATCTTGAAAAAGGCGGAGAGATAGCTAAAAATCTCAGAGCTCTATACAATTACATGTATCAAAGACTGTTAGAATCAAATAACAAAAAAGATATTGAAATCTTAAAAGAAGTAAGATCTTTTCTACAAGAGCTCTTAGATACCTGGAAAGAACTATTGAAAAAAGAACTCAAAACTTCCCGCGAGTTAAACGCTAAATCTGTCGATCCTAAATTTGATCTTCAATATTAAATTAATAAATTCAAAAACCCTCCCAAATCATATACGCTTGTTGGAGGGTTTTTGTTTAATCGATTTTAAAATCTATGCCATCGTAGATTTTCAACATCTTTATTTCGTGAAGTGACGGCTCCAAAAGCCTTTCTTCAAGAATTTTATCGGTATCTATACTTACCTGTGCAATTACGTCTTCTTCATCCCCCAATTTAATGAGGGTATCTCCGTGTGGATCAACAGCTATGGAATTTCCGCAAAAAGGGATCGAATCTTCAGAGGGTTTACCAACGGCGTTTACCCCAATTGCAAACAGTTGATTATCTTGTGCCCGGGCGGATGTTCTTACCTCTACTAATTTTTCAAAACCTTTTGGAACAGCAGATGTAATTATTAGTATTTGTGCCCCTCTAAGGGCCATTATCCTATATAATTCAGGAAAAGCATGATCATAACAAATTGATAAACCTATTTTTATACCTTTCCAATCTATTATTTCTATAGACGTTCCTTCGGAAAGTCTAAACTTTTCTTTTGGAAAAACAAATATTTTTCTATACTTACCAAGCAATTTACCTGAATCATCTATTAAAATCGAGGTATCGTAATACTTACCAATTATTAACGGGTCTTTTTCTAAAATGTTTGCAACAATAGAGACATTGTATTTCTTTGCAATCCTTATAATTTCTTGAGTAGTTTCTCCTTCTGGTATTAATTCGGCAAGATTTTCAGCGTAATTGTTAATATTTTCTAGATCGTATCCTATGTTAAAAAACTCTGGTAGGATGTATAAATCCGCTTTTTTTACTTCTTTTGAAATCAATGAGTCTAGCTTTTTAAGGTTTGTTTCTTTGTCGTTCAATTTTGAACTTAATTGCACTAAACCAAATACTTTTTTCATAATGATGCCCCCAGTATTATATATAGATATGAAACTACCTAAGAGTAGCCAGTAAAAACTCTATACCTCTCCTTTTTATCCTAACATCGTTCAACTCTACAATTATATGTTCTATTTTAGAAGGATCCACATGTTCTATCTTAGATCTGTTATATAACGAGGATAACTCTAATTCTAACGCCTTCCTCATTAATTTATACTTTTCAAAAAGCAATTCGTATCTGTTAATACCTTGAGTTTCTTTTATTTTCTTTTCTAAATCTTTTATATGTTCTTTAAGATCTTTGGCTTCTCTTTCCATGTTATTTATTATACCTATATTCGGTTTTGAAAGATCTTCAGAGATATCCCACGTAAATTTAGGATATACTATGTTAACTTTTGAGCCTTCATCATCAGAAAAAGTATTAAAAGATAGCTTAGGTATTTTTAATGTTAATATCTCTTTTGGCTTGATTGTTCCATCGAATTCTTCTAATTCGTTCTCTAACAAATCGGTTTTTATTGATTTTTGAGTTAATTTTATCTTTTTTTTCTTGTGAGAAGGATTAAAAAATCGCAGAGATATCCCCTCTTCGTCTATTGAAGGTTTCATATTCACAAATTCTATGTTTTCGTCCACTGAAGAATAGAATTTATGTACCACGACAGGCTGGTTTTCTGAGTCTGAATTATTACGGTGCTTATAAAACAATAAAGGAGGATTGATAAAGGAATTTTTGTATTTCAAAAAATTATCTTTATCTGAAAGGCAAAAGGCTGCTTCAATTTTCATTTTTCTTTTTACTTCAGCTCCAGGAGTGTACATTACGGGTCCGGCGTCTCCAATTCTTCCTTTTACATTTTCGCGAGAAAGCCAGCTTACAGATCTTAATAAAATTAAAGAAACAGCTTTTTCTAAGGAGTTAGTAGAATGTGTGGTATAACTATAAATTCCTTTGGCCATAAAGGCTGCGAAATAGTCATCCTTTTCTAATCCAACGTAATCCTTCATAGGAAAAACGTTATTAAAAGAGATTTCTCTTGCAGCAACTAAAAACTTTTTCATTTCTTCTTCTGGTTCTTCATATTTTACTTCATATGGTCTTTTTACAGAATCGAAAGGTACACCCGCATTTATATCTCCATCTCCAATTAAAGCTAAAAGTAATCCATAATCTGATCCTTTTCCCAAAGAGTCAATTTCGATATTGATATAGGGCAATTCTGAAAATGTCAAATTAAGTGTGAAGTCAACTTCGTTGCTGGTAAAATCAAGAGCTATTTTGGAATAATTATCTGACTGTGCTTTCAACCTCATTTCTGAGAAAGTTAAGTTCAACTCTTTATCAAATGCAGAAGAGTATTCATCACCTTTATCTTCTACCAAAACAGCTCTGATTAAATAATCGTTATTTTCCTTTTTAATTCTAAGCTTCCCGTTTTCAACGAATGCTTTGAAATGTTCATTCTCCCAATGAAAACTATTTATAGGTTTTTCTGAAGAATTCACGTTATACTTTTTTAAATTTACTTTTGATATACTTCCTGCAGGTGCTGAAAATCTATAAAGGTTTTCTTTATTTTCGAATAATACAGGTAATTCCTGCAGATTCAAGTTTAGACAAACATAACCTAAAGGTAAAATCTGGCCTACCTTATCCAAAACTTTATTTAAAGTTGATTCAAAAATCTCTTTAATTTTATTGTATCTTTCTTCCATATCTTCATGAATCTGATCTACTCCTACTCCTCCTATGCTGTCGTGGACCAGGTTCATTATTAAATATTCCCAAGCCTTTTGTATCTCTTTATCGTCTTCAGAATTGTCTACGATAGCAATCAGGGGTTCTAATACCTTAGAGAGCATATATTCAGAATGCCAATTCATAATTTTTAAATACTGCCTTGTTGATAAACTTCCTGGAAATGTCGAAACAACGCTTCCATCAATTAGCTCACCAACGTATTTTTCTATTAAAGAAGGGTCTTCTTGTTTAAAATATCCTTGAATAAACTCATCTGGAAAAACCGCTTTTAATTCTCCATCAGTGGGATCTTCTGGAACAGGATCCAAGTCGTATCCGTTTAGTAAAGGAAGGTAATTAGTTTTCGAATATTTTTTTAGCTTGTTAATTTCCAATTCCAATCTTTTTTCCATAACTTCTGGATAATCTTTCAATCTCATAATATTCCTATAACTATCAAGTAAAAATATGCCGTGAATCTTGCTACCATCGGGACTGCTCCAAGTAAACCCGATTTTTGGAATTTTCATATTTAAACCTCTCCAGAGGAAACAACCTTCTATTTCACTTTTAAAATTAATTTGTGGAACTTGAGACGAAAAGCCAAAATTATCTAGTAACCAACCTATATTCATCACATTTCCATATTTTTTAGCCTCTTGTCCACCCAATATAATATTTCTGATTGAGCTTTCTTCAGAGACTCTCCAATCAATTTGTCCATAGTATGGGCCAAAGGCTATATTTTTAGAGTATTTTTTCAATTTGTCCTCTGCTTTTTTTCTTTCTTCTCCTTGAAAATTACTTAAATAATCTTTCACTAACAACATTTGTCCGTCTAACACAAATTTGTATTCAGGATTATTATCAATTAACTCGAAGAGTTTTTGAAATAAACTAGGTAACATTTTTTTTGTTATATCCGCAGGAGCGAACCATTCTCTATCCCAATGTGTGTGTGAAATGATATGGTACATCTCTTCACCTCCAATTATCCTTTAATTGAACCAGCCTGTATCCCTTGTAACAGTTGTCTCTGAAAAAATATTATAATTATCAAAATTGGGATCATACCAATTACAATAGCTGCGCTGAGTAAACCCCAATCTATACTGTATAATCCCAAGAATCTGTACATCGCAACTTGGAAAACCGTCTTACTGGGCGAACTTATTAAAATCATAGGTAAAACGAATTCATTCCATGCAAATCTGAAAGTGAATATAAAAGATATACTTAAACCAGGCCAAGATAATGGCATTATTACCTTAGTAAATCTCTGCATGGTTGTAGCTCCATCAAGAGCTGCCGCCTCTTCTAAAGAAACGGGAATGGTATCAAAATGGTTTTTGAGAATAAAAATATTCAAGGGTATTATTAAAACCTGGTAAGCCAAGATTACTCCCGCATATGTATCTAATAAACCCATCCTCTGAAATATCAAATATAACGGGATTGTGTTCATAGTTATAGGAATCATAAAAATTCCCATCACGGCAGCTAAAAGCTGCTTTTTGCCTCTGAAGTGGTACCTTGAAAAGGAAAATGCTGCTAACGCAGAAATTATAACACATAGTAAGGTCGCTGGAACCGCTACTATAATACTATTCAGAAAACTTCTTATCATTTGATCATCTTGAAAAAGCAATTTATAATTTTGAAAGGTAACTTCTTCAGGAATTAAACTAGGAGGAAATGCTCTTGCTTCCTCTGGTGTTTTCAGCGAAGTAACAAACACCCAAAATATAGGCATTATTGTATAAATAGCGAAAATAACAAGAATGATAAATAGTATAACTCTAATTGTTTTATTCTTTTTGGTCATGCCTCCTCACCTCTCAATGCTCCTAGATAAAGGAAAGAAACTATCAAATTAATAATAAGTAGAACTAATCCTATTGCCGCACCAATTGATAGATTACCTTGTTCAAAACCTTGTTTATACATATACAAGGATGCCGTTGTAGTGGACATTAAAGGCCCTCCTCCCGTCAATACCAATTGAAGATCGAAAAGGTTTACACTCCACATAGAAGTAAGGATCAAATTTATCCCCAAAAAAGGTGCCAACAAAGGCAATGTTATATTGAAAAAACTTTGAAGTGGGTTAGCACCATCAATTTTCGCAGCCTCATACAAACTTCTATCGATTGTCAACAACGAGGATTCTTGAAAAAGTATAGAAAACGGTGTGCCGAACCATATGTTAGCTATCAATAAGGATATCAAGGCCATGTTTGGATCTGATATCCAATTTACAGGCTGCATTCCTAACCTCATTAGCAGACCATTTATCAATCCAAAATAATCGTTGTACATCCACTGCCAGGAAAACCCAACAATAGTAGCGGATAAAAGCCATGGAAGTATAAAAAGAACTCTAAAAAATTTAGTCCCCCAAACTCTTTCAATTAAAATTCTGGCGATTAAAAAGCCTATAAAAATTTGAAAAAATACTGATCCTAATACAAAAAAGAGTGTAACTTTCAAAGATTGTAGGAAATATTCATTTTGAAAAATTTTTACCCAGTTTTGGAAACCAACAAAAGGCCAAACGTCATTTATATTAGTAGTTTTTACATCATGCATCGATATGGTTAGATTCCAAAATACAGGAAAAATCATTAAAAAGAACATTATGCTCAAAGCAGGGAGTAATAATAAAAAAGGCATCCATTTTTTCTTTTGCATCGGTTCACCACCTCCGTCTCTTTCTTACTTAGTATCTTCAGAAACTCTGAAGCCTACTTTAAACCATATTTCTATATTTCAAAAATTTTTTAAATACCTCCATCATTCTAGCTTACATACAATCTGCTTTAGCTTTCCTTTGCCCTGCAGCCCGCCCGGATGTGTGGGAGAGGGCTCCACCCTGTAACCCTTTTAAAATCAAAATCTTATTTTTGAAAATCTTTTTATGTTCTAAAATGTTTATCTCTTACTAAAAGCAGCCTCCTTTAAAGAAGGAGGTCTGCTCTGTTAAATTTTTACTTTTCGAAATTCCCTTAGAAAATCAAAATTTCTTCAACCTTCTTTGAGGCATCTTTCAAGGCATCTTTCGGAGTTTTTACGCCATAATAGACTTCTTCTATTGCTATTCGCAATGTCTCGGCTATTTGTGGATATTCAGGAATATTAGGTCTTCCTTTTCCAATCGCAACCGCTTTCATAAGATCTTCGAAGAAGGGTATCTCATTTTCAAGAATCGATTTGTAAGGATCTTGTTCGGCTATGGTTTTTTGAGTGGGCAAGTAAACGTATTTAGCCAAGACAGGAGTTAAAACTTCTGGATCTAGCATTATAGTCATCAATTCCCAAGCTAACTCGGGATGTTCAGATGTTGAAGGAATAGCCAACAACCAACCACCCATCATCGTCGAACTTTTCATACCCTCTTCAGGAACTGGAAATCCTGGTATCATACCAATTTGATTAAAATCAAATCCTTCGGGGAATTTCCCTAACAACCAACTTCCTTCAATCATTACGGCAAATCTCTTATCAGCAAATTCTTGACCCCATCGATGCTGTACTTGTGGCCTTATACCTGCCTCTACCTGATCTCTCAAGAAAGCTAGTGCCTTTACCCCTTCCTCGCTATAAAAAGCTGGGTAATACTCCCCATCTTTCTGTTCGAGAATTTCTCCACCATTCATCCATAGATATGGAAACCACATATCAGGCGAATGACCAGCACCAACCAAATGCATCGGTAATATACCCTTTTTCATAGTAACAGGAGCTAATTTCTTATAGGCCTCGATGTATCCATCCCAAGTTTTCAGCATTTCGGGATCTACGCCTGCTTCTTCTAACAAATCTTTCCAATACCAAGTTACCCGTGCGTCTGTCCAAGTCCAGATACCGTAAAACTTGCCATCAAATTTTGAACCGTCTACGTTTGCAGGATAAAATTCACCAATTCTTCCCCAAGAGTTAACTTCTTTTGTGATATCTTTTAGAAAACCCGATTGTGCTAACTCTCCCAACCATATTTGATCGACTGAAACTAGGTCTCTCGGAGTTTTCCCCGCAGTTAGAGTGATAAGTTTAGACCTTGCATCACCGTAGGGAAGCACTTCGTAATCCATCGTGATATCCATATCTGGATGTCTTTTGTTCAACTCTTCTAAAGCTACTGAAATCAACTCATGCCACCTATCCGCAGGAGCAGCAAATGTTCCAGTTAAAACGACTTTTTCCACTGCTAAAGCCATACTTGAAAAAATAATAACAAATAACACAAAACTTACTAAAATCTTCCTACTCATCTTGATCCCTCCTCACTTGATTTTTTGGCCGGTTGAATCTCGCCATACAAGTTCAACCGGCAAAGTAATTTTGAAATCCTCACTATTATTTTCACCCTGGATGATTGAAACTAAATATTTTGCCGCGACCTCACCCATATTTCGTAAAGGTTGCCGTACAGTGGTGAGACTTGGAAATATACTTTGCGCTATCGGTCTATCATCAAATCCATATAATTTCATTTTTTCAGGTACTGAAAGACCTCTTACTTGCAACGCTGTCAAAGTACTTACGGCTACAATATCGTTACAACAAAATATCGTATCTACATGGTTCTTCAAACATTTATCTATAGCCCTGTCTATCTCATTTTTCCCAACTATTTCGCTATAAACAGGAATATTATGCTCTTTACATGCATCGAACATTCCGTTATATCTTTCTTTCACGGAGCTAATAGAAAAATCTTCTTCAGAGAAAAACATTGTAGTTTTTACTGTTGAATTTTGAATAAGCTCTTTTGTCAAGTTATATGCACCTAAGTAATTATCAGACTGAACGAGTGGTTTTCTAATATTGTTAACTGTTTTATCCACAAAAACCATAGGAACCTCTTTTTTTAATAACCTTTTGAAAATTTCATCTTCTACTAATTCTTTTGTGGGAAGGATTATATATCCTTTAGGGTTAGAAGAGAGAATATATTTCATTTTTAATTTTGTTATAGCAGAATTAGAATCTATGAACTGAACGAAAGGTTCATATTCTGTGTTGTGATAAGCCTTTTCAATCCCCGCCAATATCTCAAAAGACAAATATTCATGTGAAATAGGAAGAACAACACCTATCTTGTTTCTTTCTTGCATTGAATTTGAAAATGACCCTTTTATAGGGGAGACAAACGTCCCCAAGCCCTGAATCCGATAAAGATAACCTTCAAAAACTAATTTATCGAGTGCTTTTCTAACAGTTTCTCTACTTACTTTAAATTCCTTGGCTAAGGCCTTTTCTGATGGTATCTGTTCATCAGGTTGATATGTTTCGTTTTCAATATTTGTTATCAAAAACTCCTTTATTTTTTCGTATTTTGGTTTGCTATTCATATTCTTTTTTCTCCTTAGGTACGTACATGTCTAGACATATTATACCAATACATTTTAAATAAACAAAATCCGATTAACGGCAACTAGATCCATTTAGAGGTAATTATTTGCGATTAGATAGATTTTTCTCCGTTTTTTGAAGAATTAGAAAAAAATATCACAATAATAGTATAATTAAAAAACCTGCCAACCTTCAAAGTGGATTAGGACGCAAAGAAAATAAGAACTTTTTCCTTATGGGTGGGCTGCGGGGCGAAAGGGCGCTATATACAATGTTTTAGAGTTCCTAAGTCCAAAAAATAACAAAAAATTGAGGAGGAAATATTTTGACTAACTTCAAAGAACAAGCTCATAAGATCCTAGAAGAAAGTCTTGTAATCGATGCACACTTTGATTTACTAATGGATGTAGCAAATCAAAGGAAATTTGGAATTCACAAAGTTATAGAAAACGATCATCTCGACAATTTTCGCAAAGGTGGATTAAATGCCGTAGTTTCCTCTTTGTTTATCGAAAGTTTTTTAACCCCTGAAATCTCATTAAGAGAGGCTTTAGATCAAATTAGCTCACTTTACCAGGAATTAGAAGAATCAAGCGATTATTTAATGTTATGTAAATCATACGAAGATATGATTAAAGCAAAAGAAAATAATAAAATCGGAATATTTTTATCTTTTGAAGGTGTCGAGCCCTTAAACAACGATTTAGATTTACTCGATATCTTTTACCGTTTAGGTGTGAGATTTGTAGGATTAACCTGGAGCAGAAGGAACTTTGCAGGTGATGGAAGTAAGTTTTTACCGCCAGATCCAAAGAAAAATTCTAACGGTTTATCTGATTTTGGAAAAGATTTAGTCAAAAAAGTTCAAAGTCTAGGAATGATAATAGATGTTAGCCATTTGAACGACAAAGGATTTTGGCAAGTTATTGAGATTACTAAGGGACCTATAATAGCTTCCCATTCTAATTGTAGAAAGATAGTAAACTTAGAAAGAAATCTCTCTGATCCACAAATAAAGGCTATAGCAGATACCGACGGGGTAATAGGAATAAATGCCTTGAACAAAATCGTTGCCAAAGATCCAGAAAAAGCCAACGTTGGCGATTTGGTTAAACATATAGATCACATTGTAAATTTAGTGGGCATTGAGTATGTAGGTTTGGGTTTTGATTTCTGTGAGCATCTAAAAAAATTCAATCCCCAGTTTGTTAATGAACTAAATCCATCTCCATCTTTTCAAGTTTTAAATAACCATTCAAACATAGTATTACTCGTTGAGAAACTACTGCAAAGGGGATACGGTGAAGAAGACATAAAGAAGATATTGGGAGAAAACTTTTTACGTGTGTATAAAAAAGTACTAATTGATTAAAATTATTAACGTAATAAATTCCAAAAATATGATAAAATAAAAAAGAGAGTCTATTTGAGGGAGATAACAGATGCCAGGATATTTAACACACATTATCTTCGGTCACAAGATTTTTCCAGAGAGTTTAAAAAATGTGAAAATGTTTAACCTTGGACTGATGGGTCCAGATATTTTTTATTACAATATTTCTGATCCCAAATATCACATTATTGGTGAGACTTTGCATAATGTTGATTTAACAAGGCTTATAAAAGAAATTCAAAAGGAAAGCCCTGAGTATGCTTTAGGTTTATACTTACATTCTTATCTTGATCTGAAATTACATCCGCGAATAAATATTATAGAAAGAAATACCGGCAAATCACATACCAAAGTAGAAACTTTGATCGACGCAGCTTTATTAAAAAAAGAATGGAACACCACCATTTTCAGGTTAGACAAGCATTTTTTCCCTAATAAATTACCAGCTAGATTTATGAGGATTTTCGATGAAGTGCTTTACTACTATTACGAGGTAGAAGATGTAAATATCAAAAGTTTGTATGAAATTTTTTTGAAAAACTTTTTATTCTTATACAAGTGGTATCCTATCAAAGCCGTTGCTTCGTATGTTCTTTACGTTGTTTCCATGGGAAGATTCAATTACAAGGACTATTTTATATTTAGAACCCCTTCTTTGGATATTCTGAATGATTTTGGAGTAGAAACATTGTGGAAAGAGTCTTTAAATGAAATTGATCAACTATTATCCGAAAGATTTTAATCAAAACTTACAGAAAAAGGGATGTGAAACTTTAATATGGCTACAGGTAATTTAGTAGTAATTGTAGGACCAATGTATTCTGGCAAAACTTCTGAATTAATCTCTTTCATTGAAATTTACACCCTTGGGAAAAAGAAGATAAAAGTTTTTAAACCTTTACTAGATAACAGATATAACGAAACTTCTATTGTATCTCATTCAAATACATCCGTTAAAGCCATTCCCATCAATAATTCTGCTGAAATTCTGCCTCGACTTGATGGAGACGAAAAGGCGATTTTTATAGATGAAATTCAGTTTTTAGACGAAACACTTAGAGAAGTGGTTGTCGAGATGATCAATTCTGGTAAGGATGTTTATTGTGCAGGTCTGGATTTGAGTTATAAAAATAATCCTTTCAAAGTTACTTCGCTTTTAATGTCTCATGCGGACACTGTGATTAAAAAGAAAGCGGTCTGTCATGAATGTGGAGAATACAGGGGTACAATGACTTACAAAACTGTGGAAAACGGTGGAGAAATCGATGTTGGCGGATTTGAAAAATATATCGCTGTATGTAGAGATTGCTACTTAGAGTTGAATAAAAACAAACAGAATCAAAACAAATCACAGAATCAAGGGGGTTGATCTATGCGAATTACAAGTATCTATGACAAAGTTGAATTAGCGAACAAAGTGAAAATTCCTTGGTTGGGTTATGGGACATACAAAGCCCATGGAGATGAATTGATAGAGGGTGTAAAGCACGCTTTAAGTATAGGATATAGGTTGATAGATACCGCTGAAATGTACGAAAACGAAGAAGAGATAGGTAAAGCCATTAGACAAAGTAAAATACCAAGAAATAAAATTTTTATAACCTCCAAAGTATGGAATACGAATCAAGGTTTTGAAAGTACTTTAAACTCTTTTGAGAATTCCTTAAAAAGATTGGGAACAGATTATTTAGATTTATATTTAATACACTGGCCTGTAAGTGGAAAATACTTAGAAACATGGGAAGCTCTTGAAAAGTTGTATAAAGAAGGTAGAGTAAGGGCTATAGGTGTGAGTAACTTTTTAATTCATCATCTTCAAGATATAATAAACAACTGTGAAATTACACCTATGGTTAATCAAGTAGAATTTCATCCATACTTATTGCAAAGAGATCTTCTGGATTTTTGTCAAAAAAACAAAATACGACTTGAGGCTTGGAGTCCTTTAATGAGGGGAAGAGTTCTAGACATACCTCAGTTAATTGATATAGCAAAAAAGTACAAAAAAACTCCTGCACAAATAGTATTAAGATGGGACTTACAACATGGTGTGGTAACTATTCCCAAATCTGTACACAAAGAAAGAATAAAAGAAAATGCCGATATTTTCGATTTTGAACTAACAGAAGAAGAAATGAATATAATAGACAATTTAGACCAGAATAAAAGATTTGGAGCAAATCCCGATGATTTTTAAGAGTAACATAGGTTTTAAAAAGATTAATTGATTTTTCAACAATGAAGTGCTATAATATGAAAGCATCATTACAGGAGGCTGGGTCCTGCGCAATAGGAACCCGTGAAACTGGTCAGGCCCGGAAGGGAGCAGCCATAAGCGGAGATTTCTATGTGCAGCAGGGAAACCCGGCCATCTTTAATAATTTTGGAGGCACGAACAAATTGACTCGACGAAAGAAAAATAAAAACGAATATGAAGATATTCAAGTATACGGCCCAGAAGACATCGGATTTATGAAAGTTGACGAGGTAATCAAAAAAGTTAATAACGATCTGAAGCCTAAAGAAAAAGAAATTAAAAAAACTCCTTCTTTTGAGCATTACTACAGCGAAAATCCAACGTCAGAATTAACTGTAAAGGAGTTAGTTTTAAATTTGAGAAATGGGCATAAGTATCTATTTAAAGCCCCATCTGGAGTATATGGAAAGAAAAGGATTGATAGAGCAAGCATTTTATTGATTGAAAAAGTTCAACTAACAAATGAAAAAGTTTTAGACATGGGATGCGGATATGGTGCAATTGGTATATCCTTAAAAAGAGAGTTTCCTGACATTGATCTGTACATGAGTGACATAAACAACAGAGCCGTTGATTTTTCTAAAATAAACGCCAAAAACAACAATGTGAACGCTGTTATCAAACAAGGAAATCTATTCAAACCATGGGAAGGTGAATACTTCGATGTTATTGTCACTAACCCTCCAATAGTTGCAGGTAAAGAAGTATTACATGAACTAATCGAAGAATCATATCTTCACTTAAATGAGAATGGAAGGATATATTTAGTGGCTTACCACAATAAAGGCGGAAAAAGCCTAGAAGATTATATGAAACAAATTTTTGGTAATGTAAAAGAGTTAGAAAAATCCGGTGGTTTTAGAGTTTATCTTTCGATAAAGAGGGTCTAAGATGTTTTTTGGATGCAAAAATCTTTCTTTCAGTTATTATGAAAAAAAAGTACTAACAAATATAAATTTAGACGTTAAGAAAGGTGAGTTTATCGGTTTAGTTGGAAGTAATGGAAGCGGGAAATCTACGCTTCTAAAGCTTCTATGTGGTATCTTATCTCCTCAAGAGGGAGAAGTAATTATCAAAGATCAAAAATTGGATGAAAGTAATAGAATGAATGTAGGTTATATTTTTCAAAACCCCGAAAATCAAATTATAGGGGTCACGGTTGAAGAGGATGTGGCTTTTGGGTTGGAAAACATAGGGGTCCCAAGGGAAAAGATGCTTGAAAAGATCGAGTGGGCCCTTTCAACAGTAGGGTTAGAGGGCTTGAACCACGCAGACCCAAATGCATTATCTGGAGGGCAGAAACAAAGACTTGCAATAGCATCCATCCTTGCTATGGAACCTGAGATTATACTCATGGATGAACCTACTTCAATGTTAGATCCAAAAGGTCGAAATGAAATCTACAAAGTTATACACAATCTCAGGGAAATAGGAGAAACAATTATAATAGCTTCTCATCATTCTTCTGACCTGGAATATGTAGACAAAATCATTGCTCTCAACGATGGAGAGATTGTTTATGAAGGGGAAAAAGATCAATTTTACAAGAATAAAGTTATCCAATCAGAGCTACCTTTCAATGAAAAAATAAAAAGAGTATTCAATACCGATTTAAAAAAGTTGGTTGATGAAATATGTCGATAATACTTGAAGATGTAAGTTTTACTTACGCATTGAATACACCTTTTCAAAAGACAGGCCTAACAAATATAAATCTGGAAATTAAAAAAGGGGATTTGTGGTTATTTGTGGGACATACAGGATCCGGAAAAACTACATTGATAAGTTTAATGAACGGATTACTAACTCCTCAACAAGGAAGTTTATCAGTTGAAGGATTATCCACAAAAGACAAACAGGTCAACATAAAAGATATCAGAAAGAAAATTGGCATTGTTTTTCAATACCCTGAATCCCAATTTTTTCTTCCTACCATCAAAGAAGAAATAATGTTTGCACCAAAAAATTTTGGGGTTCAACTAAGTGAGGATTTACTAAAGTACTATTTAGAATTGGTAAAGTTACCCGAATCATACCTTGAAAAAAATCCATTTGAGCTCTCAGGTGGAGAAATGAGAAAGGTAGCGATTATCTCTGTTCTCTCCTATAACCCTGATTATATAATCTTTGATGAACCCACTGTAGGATTAGACTACCTGACAAAAACTTCTATATTCAACCTTATAAAAGAACTTCACAACTTGGGAAAGACCATAATAATATCAACTCACTGGATAGACGAATTCGCCAGTTTGAAACCTAAAATACTGTTATTGAAAAACGGAGAAGAAGCTTTTAAAGGTAATTTTGACGATTTTGTTTTGTTGGATGAAAATACTCTGTGGGAAGCTGGTATAATATTAACTGAAAAGATGCAACTGTATAAATGTGCTATAAAAACAGGGAAAAAGGAATTAGCTGAAAAAATTTCATCGATTTAAAATCGAGGGGATGATGAAAAATGAAAAAGATTCTTATCTTATCCATTTTTGTTTCTATCTTTTTATTACAGCTTTTTTCTCAGTCGAGCCGGGTTATCGATCTAAGAAGAAGTTTCTTGATATACACAGAAGGTAATTCCAGTATTGGCTCCTTGGTGGAACAATATTTAAAAAATAATCTAGAAAAACAAGGAAAGTATAAGGTATTAACAAAAGATGATCTGCTATTAGAAAATCTTAGAGAAATGCTCAAAAACGAAAATTACATCAAGAAAAATCTAGAAATGGATTTTTTAGTTTATATTCAAATACTTGAAAGCTTTCCTAACTTAGAAAGAAGCAAAGAGTTAACATGGTGGGAGTACCGTATAATAGCAAAGATCAACGTTGTCAAAATTTCAACTGGAGAAAATATCTATTCCAAACTTCATACTTCAAGTGGTACCTCATATATAAATGCTAGTACCAGCAATTTTGAAACATTATACTATTCAAGAAGATCCGCTGCAAATAATCTTGCTTTGTTTATCGCCACAGAGCTGAACAAACTTTTTAAAATAAGGGCAAACATTGTAGCTAAAGAAAATAATTATGTTCATATAGATGCAGGAAGAAACGTTGGAATAAGAAAGGGCATGATGTTCGAATTTGTAATCAGTAAAGAACTAAATGGAGAGTTTTATGACCTTCACGGTGGCAAATTAATAGCTGAAGAAGTTTGGAATAATAACAGTTTACTCAAAATACTGGAAACACCTAAAAATTTCAACTACCAAGATCAAAATGTTTACGTATTAGAAAATCCAAGTCTCTCTCCTATAAGAACCATCACAAGAATATTTTACGCGAACGAAGGTTTCAAAAAAAACGGTATAGGATTCGAAGTAGGAATCGATGATTATGAACACTTATACACTGGATTCTCTTTTGTGTTTTTGTTCGATGAAAATACTATTGATGGTGATATTGATTTCAAATTAGGTTATCTTAACTATCTATCAGAAACGGATTCAACTTTTTTGTTTGGGATCTTAGTAGGGTTTAAAAGTGTTACAGCTTCTGATGATGCATCGGCTCTTTACTTTAAACTCACACCAGTTATCGAGTATAATTATTATTTTAGCGAAACCTTTGGGCTATATCTAGAGGCCGGATACAATTTCTTATTTCCTATAGAAGAAATAGGTAATATCGAATCGACAAATGATTTCAAAATCAGTGCTGGAGTTACATTTAGATTTTAATATATTTGGAATCACGGGCAGAGGTTTAATGGAGGTGTGTTTTTTATGTTTACGATCCGATCAGAATACGAACCTCAAGGAGATCAACCAAAGGCAATAGAAGAACTCTCTTCTGGAATCAATAAAAATTATAGATTTCAAACTTTATTAGGTGTAACAGGATCTGGTAAAACCTACACAATGGCTAATATTATTGCAAAAGTGAATAGACCAACTTTAGTGCTCTCTCCGAATAAAATCTTAGCCGTTCAACTATATAACGAATTCAAGGAGTTTTTTCCAGAAAATAGAGTAGAATTTTTTATAAGTTATTACGATTACTACCAACCAGAAGCTTACATCCCTTCTCGAGACATATACATAGAAAAAAATGCAGACATAAACGATATTTTAGTCAAAATGAGGCTTTCGACGTTAAAATCAGTTTTAACAAGAAGAGACGTAATCGTAGTTTCCAGTGTCTCAGCTATTTATGCCTCGGGAAACCCTGATGACTTTTCAAACATAAACCTTTATTTGCGAGTGAATGAAGAGTATTCTAGAAGAGAAATCCTTGTTAAACTTGGGAAAATGCAATACACAAGGCAAGAAAAAGATTTTCTCGGTGGGACGTTTAGATGGAAAGGTGATGTTTTAGAAATATTCCCTCCTTACGAAGATTTTGGAATAAGAGTAACTTTTTTTGATAACGAAGTTGAACAGATCGAAGCCATAGACGTACTCAACAGAACTATAATAGAAGAATTTGACAAAATTACTATTTATCCAGCGAAAGAATTTGTAACCAGTCAGGAAAAGATTTTTTCGGCTATTGAAAGAATAAATGCCGATCTGCAAACCCAAATAGAATATTTTAAAAGGGAAGGAAAACTTTTAGAAGCTCAAAGAATAGAACAAAGGGTAAGACAAGATATAGAATTCCTTCAAACATTAGGATACTGTAAAGGGATAGAAAATTATTCAAGGTATTTCGATGGAAGAAATCCCGGAGACCCTCCGTGGACTCTTTTGAATTACTTCGACGATGATTTTATTGCCTTTATCGACGAATCCCACATTGCCGTTCCACAGTTAAGAGCAATGTTCAGAGGAGATTACGCGAGGAAGAAAAACCTTGTTGACTACGGATTTAGGCTACCGTCTGCCTTGGATAACAGACCTTTAAGATTCGAAGAGTTTTTAGAAAGAACCAATCAAATTATATTTGTATCAGCTACCCCAGGTCCATTTGAAATGGAAGTATCAGACCAAATAGTTGAACAAATTATTAGACCTACAGGACTTGTGGATCCAAAGGTTGAAGTAAAATCTACGGAAGGTCAAGTGGACGATTTCATATCCGAAGTAAAAGAGGTCGTAGAAAGAGGAGAAAGGGCTCTAGCGGTGGTTTTGACGAAGAAAGATGCAGAAATTCTTTCGGACCATTTGAACCTAATGGGCATTAAATCACTGTATCTACACTCAGAACTCGATACAATTGAAAGGTCAGAGGTAGTGAAAAAGCTAAGAAACGGGGAAATTGAAGTAGTTGTTGGTGTAAACTTACTAAGGGAAGGGCTAGATTTACCGGAAGTTTCTCTTGTTGCCATAATGGATGCAGATAGAGAGGGATTTTTAAGATCTGAAACAACATTGATTCAAACGATTGGTAGGGCTGCAAGAAACGTTCAAGGAAAGGTATTACTATACGCAGACAGAATAACGGAGGCTATGAAAACCGCCATCGACGAAACGAATAGAAGAAGAGAAATACAGATTCAATATAATAAAGAAAACAACATTATCCCCCGAAGTATCATTAAAAAATTACCGGAAGATATATTTGCACCATTCAAAGATAACGAGGTAAAAGAAGAAGATTATATATTCACCGTACAGGAAAATCTCTCTCCAGATGACTACTTAGCCTTACTGGAAGAAAAAATGTACGAAGCAGCCTCCGAATTAAAATACGAAGAAGCAGCAAGATACCGAGACGAGATCAAAAGGATAAAAAGAAAATACAACATAAAGCAAAATTGACTCTAAAAAACAATTTAAAAAGGTGTAGGAATTCTACACCTTTTCTTTTTTTTGATTTACGTGAATACTTCTCACCTTTTTTCTCAAAAATCTATCGGTATCAAAGAAGAATCTGAAAAGAGCCCAAATGAATATAAAAAATATACATAATGTAACCCACAACATTTCAACATTTCCCATGACCCCAAAAATGCCTGATCCTCTTATACCAGTAATAATAAATGCTAACAACCACTCTTGACTTAAAAGAGCTACTATGGTTATAGCAAAAAGAATCCATGGTTGGTTAATAACCAGAGTAAACACAAATAAAGAAGTTAATCCGGCAATCCATAAGATTATTCTGTAGATATTTGTTCTCTTACTCTTTTCTTCTTTGAAATCTCCTGCCAACTTTGACACCTCCAAATTTATTCTTCATCTTCGTTAACCTTCAACAAAGCCAGGAAGGCTTCTTGAGGAATATTGACCCTGCCAATCTCTCTCATCCTTTTCTTACCTTCTTTTTGCTTTTCTAGCAATTTCATCTTTCTCGTCACATCTCCACCATAACACTTTTGAAGGACATCTTTTCTTAAGGCTTTAATAGTGGATCTCGCTATTATCTTACCCTTACAATATGCTTGTATAGGTATCTCGAACTGATGTCTGGGAATTAAATCCCTTAATTTATCCACTAATTTTCTTGCAAGTGTATAACTCTGACTCTCATGAACTACGTAAGATAAAGCATCAACTTTCTCTCTATTTATTAAAATTTCTAACTTCACTAAATTAGACTCTTTGTATCCAGTTATCTCGTAATCCATAGAGGCATAACCTTTGCTAATAGCCTTCATCTTATCGAAAAAATCGAAGATCAAATCAGCCAAAGGAATCTCAAAATGTAAAACCACCCTATTCTTACCTGCATTTGACACATGAGAAAAATTCCCTCTTTTTTCGACTTGAGCAAGATTGATTAAATCTCCCATATAATTAGGCGGCGTGATAATATCCAACTTGCTAAAAGGTTCGTAAACTTTCTCTATCAAATCTTCATCTGGAAACTCTGAAGGATTTGTAATTTCTATTTCTTCGCCATTTTTTAGCTTAGCCTTATAAATTACGCTCGGAACAGTGAGTATAACGGCAAGCTCAAACTCCCTTTGCAAACGTTCTTTAACCACATCCATGTGAAGCAAACCCAAAAAACCTACCCTAAAACCGTATCCCATAGCCGGGGAGCTTTCAGGTGTGAATACAAGAGAAGCATCATTCAATTTCAACTTTTCTAGTGCCTTTCTTAATTCCTCATAATACTCAGGTAAGCCTGGATAAAGTCCCGCATAGACCATCGGTTTTACTTCTTTGTACCCTGGAAGAGGTTTTTCTATGGGATTCAGTGCATCAGTAATTGTATCTCCTACTCTTGCTTGCTCAATATCTTTTATTCCTGCTACTATATAACCTATTTCGCCAGCAGACAGATCCTCTGTCTCGATCATCTCTGGGTGAAAGATCCCGACCTCGATAACTTCATAGGTCGCATTAGATGCCATTAATTTAATCTTATCGCCTTTTTTTACCTTTCCACCAAATATTCTACAATAAACGATGATCCCTTTGTATTTATCGTACTTAGCATCGAAGATCAAACCTTTCAACTTGTCTGAAGTATTGCCTTTACTAAGGGGTGAAGGAACCTTTTGAATAATCAGTTCTAATAAATCTTCGACACCCTCTCCAGTTTTTGCACTAATCGTGACTATGGAATCGGCTTCTATACCAACCAAATCATTTATCTCCAACATTGTTTCATCTATATTTGCGGTTGGAAGATCTATTTTGTTTACTGCACCTATGATCTCCAAATTGTTTTCTAACGCCAAATACGTGTTAGTAACCGTTTGGGCTTGAACGCCTTGAGTGGCATCAACCAGTAAAATAGCTCCTTCACACGCAGCCAAACTTCTTGAAACTTCATAGGTAAAATCAATATGCCCAGGTGTATCCAAAATGTTCAACTCATATTCATTTCCATCTTTTCCAGTATAAAAAACCTTGACTGGATGTGATTTGATAGTAATTCCTTTCTCTCTTTCAAGGTCCATTGAATCTAAATACTGTTCTCTCATGTTTCTTTCGTCTATGGAATGGGTCAATTCCAGTATTCTATCCATCAAAGTTGTTTTTCCATGATCAATATGTGCAATTATTGCTATATTTCTAATAAAATTAGGATCAAACAAAAAAGAAAGCACCTCCACAAACCTAAAAATATAGAAATATTATACCATAAAAAAGACAAACTAAAAAGGCTAGTCACTGATAGATAACTCTATATCTTCCAATTGTCTTGAGTATTCATCAATTTTTCCCTTTAGATCTTTGAAATGCTCCAGTTTATTAATCTCCTTTTTAAATGCTTCGTAGTTTTCAAACATACTTGTTTGCATTTTAACTTTTAAGCTATTTAAAAAAGATTCAACATTAGTTCTAAGTGTATTTTCTAAAGCCTTCATTTGACTAGAAATTTCATTATCCAATCTCTTCTGAACACTTCCTAATATATAGAACCTGTTCAACAAACTTTTGTTTTTAAATGTTACTGTTTTAAAGGCACTATCTAAAATTGTATTGATTTCGTTTTCTAAGTCTCCTTGAAAATCATCAAAAAATTTATCAACATCAGATTTTAACTTTTCATTTAAGAAAGAATTCTTTCCTAATCTATCTATAACTTCTTCCTTATCAAAAAATTTATCTACTCTTCTTTTTTCTTCACCTATAATATACGAAATTTCTCTTTTTATTCTCTCTTCCAATGTATTTGATACCTCTTTTTTGAATTTAGTAATCTCATGCTCGACCAATTCTTTGACTTTTTTCTGAGTTTTATAAAACTGTAAGATCGTACTCTTCAAATCAGTTAACTTACTTGAGTAATATTTTGTAAGAGAATCATTAATTGATTCCAACCTTATATTCAAAAAAGATTGATTCTCTTGCAAAAACAATTGAACATTTTCATAATATCTCTTACGAACTTCCAATTCTCCAATTTTCTCATTTAAAAGTTTGCTATTTAGGTTAATGGAATGCCTAATTTTGCCTATGATTGTTTTCAACTTCATTCTTTTCTTATCATGACTACCTATTTCGTTAAAAATGTAATCTCTAACCTGTTGGAACCCACTATCATCTTTAGACTCAATTTCTAGCTTAGCAGAGGTTAAAAAGATTTTGGGATCTTTCAAATCTATTTTGTTGCATCTATTTATAAGTTCTTTTTTAGCCATTTCTATCTCTTCTTGTGAAGCTCTATCCTTTTGGGAGAGAATAAAAATCACATCTTTGTTTAGATTCTTGATAATCTCTTCGACTAAATCCCAATCGCTTTTTGTATAAATATTTTTTGAGTCAAAAACAAACATTATCAGATTACTATTTTCCAAAAAATCTCTCGTTATCTTTTCATGTTTTTCCATTATTGTGTCCGTTCCTGGGGTATCTATTATTTCTATTCCTTCCAAAGAGTCCAAATCTTTGTAGATTGTAACTATGTCACCTTTTGTTTCAACGTTACCTTCACCTTTTCGAACAATTGTTATTTTGGATGTCTGAGGTCCTGGCCCAACCTCAAAGATATCTTCTTCTCCTTCTTTAATTCCAAGTAAAGCATTCAAAAAGCTACTTTTACCAGCTTTAACTTTACCTACGACCACGAAATTGAAAAGTGTTTCAAATTCTTTTTTTACTTCATCAATTTTATCTTTCACCAAAAAAGAATTTCTATCTATCATATCTGAATATTCGTTCAACAAGGTTTTTAACTGTGATTCTTCTTTCTTGAATTTATCGCTAACTAAAGGTATACCCATAAAACCCCACCTCTTATTTTTGAATTCAACTTAATTATATTACATATGTCATTGATTTTTTACTGCTTAACACATGTCTGTCGATCCCCTGGGTTTTTTACCTTATTGGAGGTCGACAGACGTTTTTTTAGACCATTTTCTGTTTTAGGTTAAATAAGTAAATATTAGTTAGTTGGAAGTTAAACTAAACTGTTTTTTTGTTTAACTTTAGGTTATACCTCATTTGCGTGGTACCTCTTTTGCTTCGCAGACGAGAATATGGAAAGAGTTTTTAGAGAATTACGAATAAAACTTTTGCATAAAGCGGCAAAAAGCATTTTGCACAAAGCAGCAAAATTTATTGCTTGTTTTTTTATTATGATATAATTAAAATGAATATTCTAGAATGTTCAAGGGGTAAATTGCGAAAAATACAGAATCCCAATTAGGAGGCTCAAAAATGAAAAAAGTCTCAATAACCTACAAAATCCCGGAAACTGGTATTAATTTGTTGAAAAGTAAGTACGATATTTGGGTTAATCCTAAGGATAAGCTACTCACCAAAGAAGAACTAAAAGAAATAGCAAAAGAATCTGACGCATTAATTACGATGTTGGCAGATCCAATTGATAAAGAAGTGTTAGAAGCAGGTAAGGATAGATTAAAAATTGTTTCAAACTATGCTGTTGGGTACAACAACATCGATATCCAAAAGGCAAAAGAGTTTGGAATATATGTAACTAACACCCCTGATGTATTGACCGAAACCACCGCTGATTTAGCCTGGGCGTTGATGTTAGCTGTTGCCAGGCGGATCGTTGAATCTGATGCCTTTACAAGAGAAGGTAGTTTTGATGGTTGGAAGCCTGAATTGTTTCTTGGAACCGATGTATACGGTAAAACATTAGGTATTATAGGATTTGGAAGTATAGGCCAAGCGGTTGCCAGAAGGGCAATAGGGTTCAATATGAAGGTTTATTACTATCAACGTCATCGCCCTTCCAGTGAAAAAGAAAAGGCTTTGAACGCCACTTATTTACCGTTGGATGAACTTTTGAAGGCTTCTGATTATGTGAGTTTACATGTGCCTTTGACTGACGAGACTCATCATATGTTGGATAGAGAAAAATTATCGCTGTTAAAGAAATCTGCCTTTATTATTAATACGGCAAGAGGTCCAGTGATAGATGAAGAAGCGTTATACGAAAAATTAAAAAATAAAGAGATTGCAGGAGCGGCGTTAGATGTGTATGAGAATGAACCACAGTTAACACCTGGATTAAAAGATTTGGATAACGTAGTACTAACACCCCACATTGGATCTGCTTCACACGAGACAAGAAGTCGAATGGCACAGATGGTAGCGAAAGATATAATACAAGCTTTGGAAGGAGAAACACCTGAACATCTAGTATGGAGGTAGAAATTAAATATTGAATAGAGTTTATGAAATATACAAGGGTCTTTACGATTATTATGGTCCACAGCATTGGTGGCCCGCAGATAATTGGTTTGAAGTAACTGTGGGGGCTATTTTAACCCAAAATACTTCTTGGAATAACGTCGAAAAATCTATCGAAAATATGAAACAAGGTGATTTATTAGAACCACAAAAGCTATCTGAAATCAAAGAAAAAGATTTAGCTCAATTGATAAGATCTTCGGGTTTTTACAATCTCAAAAGTAAACGTTTGAAAAACTTCTTAGAATGGTTAAAAAAATATAATTATGATATAGATAAGATTAAAGATAAAAGTGTAACCTCTTTAAGGGAAGAACTGTTAAGTATAAAAGGCATAGGGAAAGAAACCGCTGATTCTATCCTTTTATACGCTTTTGAAATGCCAGTTTTTGTGATAGATGCTTATACAAAGAGAATGTTTTCACGATTAGGTTTAATATCAGGCAAAGAATACGACGAGTTTCAAAATTTCTTCGAGAAAAACTTAAGAAAAGACGTTCAACTTTACAACGAATACCATGCCTTGATAGTTAAGCACTCAAAGGTTTACTGTAAAAAGATGCCTAAATGCTCTGAGTGTTTTCTAAAAGAAAAATGTAATTGGGGAGTGAATAACCTATAATATCTTACAACAAACTTGACCTTAAACAAATCCAAAAAATTGGAACGACTATTTCTAAATACATCTTTCCAGGTGCAAAATTATTACTTTTCGGCAATTTGGGAACGGGGAAAACAACGTTAACATCGTATATTGTTAACAGCTTGAGCAAAAGCCCTATAAATGTGACAAGCCCTACTTTTTCTTTAGTAAAGGTATATAATACAAATCCAACAATATATCACATTGATTTGTATAGGTTGAACGATCCTCAAGAGATAGAATATTTGGATATCTTTTTGGATCCTAAGGGGATATATATAATTGAATGGGCAGACTTCTTGGATTATTTAACCCCCGAAGAAAGATTGGAGATCCATATTTCGTACAATGAAGATATTAAGTATAGGGATGTAAAAATCGAAGGCTTTGGTGAAAAGTACAAAGAGATGGAGGCTAATATAGAAAAGGAGTAGTAGTTTTGTGTCAATTCAAAGAATTTATAACGTTATCTCAGAAAAAGATTACAAAGAACATAGCCAAAAAGCAAGAAAAATAGTTGAAAAGGCTCATAGCATTATCAGAAAGCCTCGAGAATTAAACGAAAGGAAGATGTTTTGGGTTTACAGAGTTTTAGGAAAAGACGCCGAACTAAAAATACCAAAAAAACATATAAACGATTTTCAATTTTTGATAATGCACATTTTAAAAAAACCAAAAGAAAATAGATTCAATGATTTAAGAAGTTACTACAAATTAAAAGAAGAAACGATTGAGAACCTGAAATTTTTACTTTTTCCAGATAAGTTTCCGCCAGGCGGTTACAATGAAAAATTAAAAAAGTATGGGGTAGAGTTTTACAATCCTCAAGTTATATTGAAAAGACTGAATTTTAAGGATTTTATAGACTTATACGCACTAATAACATACATACCTTTAGATGTGAAAACTCCCTTTGTACAAGACCTCATAGACGAGATCTTAAGCATTGATCCTATCGATACAAAGATCTCGTTGTACACGAAAATAAAAGAAATATTCAAGAGTTTAGGTCCTTACGAAAAACAGATGGTTGAACTTCAATTGAAAAATATATCTTACTACCATTATAGGCTTATGAGCAAAGGATCGACCAAAGGTGTCATTATCGATGGTAGTAACGTTGTAAGGTACAATGATCAAGATAGTATACTTAGATTGGTTGATTTGTTGGATAATCTCTACATAGAAAATATAACGTTTTTTCCTGCAATAATAGTATTCGATAGAAACATTGAATACGTTTTAAAAAGCGAGGAAGACAAGAATATTTTAAAGAAATTGTCAGAAAAAAAGAGGATTTACTTTGAATCACCTGCAGATGAATTGATCGTTCATTTGAGTAATAGACTTGGCTATTACATGATTTCACAGGATAAATTTAATGAATATCAGTTTGATAAAGACAAATTACTGGAATTGCGGAGGTTTATGGATGAGTGAACAAAGTTTCGACTTAGAGCAATATGACTACGAGTTACCTGAAGACCTTATAGCCCAAGAACCTCTTGAACCAAGGGATAGCTGCAAGTTGATGGTACTAAATAGAAAAACAAAAAGTATCGAACACAAAGTTTTTAGGGATATAAAAAATTATTTACGACCTGGCGATTTGCTTGTTTTAAATAATACCAGGGTTATTCCTGCAAGATTATACGGCAAAAAGGAAACAGGTGCAAAAGTTGAAGTTTTACTTTTAGAAAAAAATGGAAACGATAAAACATGGAAAGCCTTGGTAAAGCCTGGTGGAAAGATAAAAAAAGGTAACAAACTTATCTTTGAAGACAATTTAACCTGCACCGTAGAAGAACATTTAGAAGACGGCTCTAGAATTTTAAAATTTGACGATCCCAACTTCTTTTCAAAATTGCCAAGAATTGGCGAAGTCCCTTTACCGCCCTACATAAAGAAACAGATAGACGATCCTGAAAAATATCAAACTACCTACGCAAAATACGATGGTGCTGTGGCTGCACCAACCGCTGGTTTGCATTTCACCAAAGAACTGATAGAAGAGCTCACCGATTACGGTGTTAGATTCGCTGAAATCACTCTTCATGTGGGTTTAGGAACCTTTAGACCGGTTAAAGAGGCAGACATAAGGAACCACCAAATACATGAAGAGTATTATACCGTGCCAAAAAGTGTACTTCGCGATATAGTTAGAGCTAAAGCTGAAGGTAAAAGGGTCATAGCCACAGGAACAACCGTTGTTAGAACGCTCGAATCGATTGCCAGAAATCCTGACAAACTCGCAGGTAAAACAGATCTATATATTTACCCACCATTTGAATTTAAAATAATAGATGCCATGATCACCAATTTTCATCTACCGAAATCTTCACTTCTTTTTCTAGTTTCAGCATTTGCTGGTCAAGATTTTATTATGAACTCATATCAAATTGCTAAAGAAAAGAAATATAGGTTCTTTTCTTTTGGAGATGCTATGTTCATAATTTGATTTTTTTAATATTAAAGTTTATTAAATCTTAGACGATAAAAAAGTGACTAAAACTTTGAAGGTTGGGTGATAATATGGGAATATCAAATATTGGGGGAAAAGAAGACTTTTTGATTAACAATCCTATAACCAATAGACAGCACATTGAAATGGCGAGTGCCAATCAAAGAAATCCTGAAAATTCAAACCAGCCGATCCAAAAAGAAGAGGTTATGCCAGACGAACTTGACAAAGTTACTAAGATAATTGAAGATAGATTAAAAAAGTTATCCAAAATATTCAAAGGAGAGGCAAAGTTTGAAATAGAAAGGGATTTGGATATTATTGTTGTAAAAATTATAGATAAAGATAGCAAGCAAATTATAAGGCAGATACCACCTGAAGTGTCCGTGAAACTTGCCAAAGCCTTAAACGATGTTCAAGGGATATTACTTGATGAAATAGCATAATTATTAATGTTTTAATGTTTTATTAATCAGTTCGGCGACATCGTTATAAGATAAAAGTAGATGTAAATTTCTTCTTACTTCCTTTGCGCCTTCAATACCAGAAAAGTATTTCATCAATACTTTTCTGAATTTTTTTACTGCGTAAACCTCTGAACCATAGAATTCAATCATAAGTTCCAAATGTTCTAAACAAGTATCTATTCTCTCATCTAAAGTTGGATTATAATTATTCTTTGTGAATATCCAAGGGTTACCGATAGCACCCCTTGCAACTAAAACAAAATCTGCACCATACTTCAATAAATAATCATCTATATCTTTTTTACTGAACACATCACCGCTTGCTCCTAAAGGAATACGGATCTTCTTCTTTAACCTTTTCATTACTTCTCTATTCGCAATACCACTGTACATTTGTGGCCTAGTTCTACCGTGAACAATAATATAATCAGAACCTGCTTCTTGGACTGTTTGAGCCACTTCTTCTATATTTATTTGATCGTATCCTAATCTTACCTTTACCCCTACGGGCAGATCAATACTCTTTTTAAGAGCAAAAATGATATCTCCCAATAATTTTGGATTTTTCAATAAAGCCGCCCCTGAACCTTTTTTCACCACTTTATTAACAGGGCAAGCAGCGTTTATATCGATCCAATTAGCTAAACCTTGGACAGCTTTAGCTGCTTCAACGAATTTTGTTGCGTCGTTGCCAAAAAGTTGCACACCTATATTATTTTCACCCTGTTGGGGAAGCATTTTTTTAACCTTTTCATTTTCCCTTATTATGGAATCTACTGAAATCATTTCAGTAAAAGTAAAATCCGTTCCAAATCTTCTGCAAATCTCTCTAAAAGGATAATCCGTATAATCCGCCATAGGAGCTAAACCGATTTGATTTTCTAACATCCACTTACTCCTCCTGAATCTTATTCCTAATTTATTTTAGCTTTTTTCGTTAAACAGGTATATACACTAATTTTAAATCTACATACAATGTATAATTTCAAGAATTTTTAGTAAAACATAAAAATTATTGAATTATTTATTATTTTACTTGACAATTTTTATTTATTCTGGTATAATTTTTCTGAAATATTTGAAATTAGTTTAAAATTATTAAAGGAGGTTATAAAAATGTTGAGAAGTTTACAGAAAAAAATTAAAAAGGTAGAATCTTATCCCACGGCTTATGATTTACTATCTGAAGAATTATGGCAGGTTTATCTCGAAAACATAAGAAAACTGTGAAAGCAAAAGAATAAGGGTGGGCTGTGGGAAATCCTACTCACCCGTCCTCAAATGGGTGGGGAGCGGGGCTAATGGGGTAGACACTTTTACCCTTAAATGGGTGGGGAGCGGGGCGAAGGGGCGCTAAATCTAAATTTTTTAAGGTTCATAAAAGCACTATAACAAGAATAAAAACAGGAGGAAATTTTAATGACAAATGAGCAAAAAAGAAACTTTTTGCTGTACTCCATAGGTAGACTTGTATCTTTAATAGGAACTGGCATACAAATGATTGCTTTACCGCTTTATATCCTTG